>CAZBDM010000322.1:0-5668 GCA_964490675.1 uncultured Oligoflexales bacterium | reverse complement strand
GAAGCGATTTGCTGAAAAAGAGCCGTCTCCTGGTTACTCACTCCAAGAGTAGCAAGGGGGCGAGAAAGGTCGTCTGGCTGATAAACAAGAAAGAGCTGATAAGAGCGATTTTTCTCTGCCGTTTGGCAAGACAGAAGATAGTTTTCTGTTTCTGATGCGAGAGGCTGGATCAAAAGGTATTCCGATAGTTTTTGATAAGCTAAAGGCCACTCTCCTAGTTCTTTTGCGTTTAAGACCGCGGCTAACTGATTCCACATGGTAAAGGAAGATTTTTTTACATAACCTTGTTCAAGATACATTTTACTTGCTTGATCATCTTGCCATAAAACCTGAGCACTTGAGTACGGGGCCGCTTCACTTATTGAGTTGAGTTTCACAAGAGATTTGCTCGATAGTTTCATTAACGGATGACCGTTTTCATTGTAAAGTCGTTTCGCATCAGCTTTGGGGAAGTAAAAGTATCCCGATTGAGAGGTCGAAATCTTGCAATTACTAACCTCGACAAAGCCTTCCTGGTTATCCCACACAACTGTTGCTGCCTCGCCCAAAGATGAAGCGAAAATAGCCGCTATCATCATTAAAAATTGCTCTAGTCTCATCCTTGAATCCTCTTTAAAATTCTTTTTTATGTGACTGTTCGAAGCCTTTAGGGTTTATCGGACTAAATTTCGAAAGGTGAAGGGCGGGATGGGCTTGTTATTTAGCTGATTTTCGTTTAGCTTGGCATTCTGCTTAATGAATGAACTGGTTGCAAACCGGGGGCTTTAAAGACATTGCTTGGCAAACTATTTGATAAGATTGACGGACTTCCGGTTAAATCGTTTTTACTCATATTAGTTTTGATTCAGATTTTAACTCATCTACCTTTTTTCGATCTTCCGCCCTCGGGACAGCATACTTGGCGGCAGGTAGTCGGTATGTCGATGGCTAGAAACTATTTTGAAGAAGACAATCGTTTTCTTTATCCACGCGGCGACATCCGTGTCAATGAAAGTGACGAGGGATATATCTATCACGAGTTCCCCCTCATCTATTGGTTGACCGCACAAACATATCGATTGACTGGTGAACAGCCGGCTAATGCACGTATCGTGATGTTTTTGGTTTGTTCGCTCCTCATTTTTGCCGCTTACGGGTTGGCAAGGGCCCTTTCTTTCCCAGCAGCCCAGGCGAAATGGTACGCTCTATTTATGACCACGAATCCATTATTTTTTTATTACTCCACTTCGATGGTCCCTAACCTACCTGCCTTGACTTGGTTCATTTTGAGTCTTACCCTTTTAATTCCTGCGATACGTCAAGAGAAGTGGTCACTTTCCTTTGTTGTCGGCATCGGTCTTCTTGTTCTTGCCACACTGTCTAAGGCAACCCTCCTTTTTTATGGACTGACTATTGCTTATCTCTTTATCGAACGACTCATCAAAAATAAGAAGCTCAAAACCCTTGCTGTAGCCGTCGGCTCTGGCGGTCTCGTAATCGCCGTCAATCTCCTTATGATCATGCATGCAAAGCGCCTCTACGACAGCGCTCCGATAGAACAAAGGATTCATACCCCAATCGGACCGGCCGAAACGCCTCAATCTCTCTACGATATTTGGCGCAATTTAGAACCGGCCATGACCAAGTGGTTTCTTGAACTTTTTATCGGTTTTGCACCGATTCCTTTTTTCCTGTACGGGCTTTACCTTGTCTTTAAGAGCCTAAGAAACAAATCATGGCAGCGCGGCTTCTGGTGGGCATGGCTGGCAAGCTTTTTAATCTTCGCTTGTCTTTTTATTATGCGCTTTGCAGACCACGCCTACTACATCACAACACTTCTGCCTATCGGCGCGATTTTGAGCCTCAAAGGTTTTTTGAAAATCATTGAGACCCCGAAAGGAAAAGCCTTCGCCGTTGTATTAGTCCTCTTAATGCCGGTTCTTATGGTCTCTCGTATCTACAAACGTTGGACGATCAATTTACAGGTCCCTGAGGAACTCTTCTATAACGCCGAGTCCTTCACAGATAAGATCCCCGAAGGTGAGCGTGTTCTTGTGGTAGGAGACTCTTCGCCAATCGTTTACCTGTACTTTATCAAACGCAAAGGACTTACCATTCCAGCAAACCTATCACACCAACGCTTTCTTGAACTCAAAGAGAAGGGCTTTAAATGGCTTGTCAGCCGCGTCCCCCCGACTGAGATCAAAGCAATGGACAATGAATTAGAAACTCCTCAAGCAATAGGGTCTTTCTATATTGCAAAGATCAAACAATAATAGACCGAAGGAAGGCAAGGTTTAGAGGAATTCGATATCGCCAGTCTCATCAGCGTCTTGACAGAAGCCAGATTCATGAACGATTTTCTCAAGAGTAGAGATTGGATCAACTTTACTCTTCGCACAGCAGATAAATGAATGATTCTCGCCAACAAGCTTCCAGCATTGTTGATGCTCCGATTGTTGAGAATATTCGACAAATTCAGTTTCAATTCTGGGAAGACTGATAGTCGTATCAATTTCATAACTCAGCAGCTGGCTTTTAATACCCCCTGCTATCAGATTGCAGAGTTCCTTAAAAAAGTCGAGAACCACTTTTTGATCGAATTGAGTTTGATCTTTCTTAAGAGTGTTTGCAGTGAATGCTAAGGCTTCATCTGGTTTTATAAAAAGATAAATGACAACTTCCGTTTCGCTGCCTTGAACGGTAATAGCAATGGTCTGATGACCGCGCAACTTTGGAATGTTGTCCTGGTGCAGGATCTCGAAGATATCTTTACCTACTAGGTGGTTAAACCTTGCTTTTGAGATATCTTTAATGATGTTAAAAACCTTTTCCAAAAAGGCTACTCCAAAAATTGACGAACCCTACACTTATTAACCCAGTCGGAGTTAAAATGAGGAAGTTGAGAATTTTTCTTCTCATCACGTTTTTCTCTTATTTACCTCCTACCATCAGACACTTACGCCGAGTTAAAACTGACAGAATGACAAGAATTAAAGTTTTCTTAAGAAAAACGGTCTCTCGTTTTTGAAGGGAACATAGCTCTATTTCGGTAGAAAATGGCGGTTTGTGTCTTGATCTACACTATAATCAGCGGGCATCGAAGCATAAAAACATGATCAATTTCATAGCGATGGGAAAGCCAACGCAGTTTGCGAAAGATTTTCGGCCTATTTTTCAAGACCGTAAGACCCTTGCTCTTGTTCTGTTGGGTTCTCTTCAGGAAATGGATCCTGGTAATTTTTCCAATAAGAAGATCCTAGTTTGAGCTCTTCATTTGTAAGAAGACATTCATCTAACATCTCAGTCAACTTTTTCTCATTGATACCTTGTCCAATAATGACAATTTCTTGCTGACGATCACCGAATTCAGGGTGCCAGTTCTTTTGAAACTCTTTTAGTTCAGCATCGTCTTCAAACGTCCATTCACTTTGGGGAAGAGCCGCAAGCCAATTGGCAGAAAAATAGCAATTACATGCTCCACCTGCTTGCGACCAAACTCCAATGACTTCTGGTCGTGAAGCGGTCCAAAACATTCCTTTTGAGCGCACCACTCCCGGCCAACGTTGATTAAACACGTTCCATAGCCTGTCGGGGTGGAAGGGTTTTCTGTTGCGGTAGACGAAGTTACTTACTGAAAGTTCATCTGATTCAGAAGACCTACCTGCTATATCGGGATGCGCAAACCATTCCTCGAAGTTTTGAGCGTTGTCATAATTGAAGCGATTTGTATTGAGAATGTTACTAAGAGCAACATTACTATGTTTTGCGTGAATGACTTCAGCGGTTGGATTTATCGTTTTTAAAAGATTTTTCAACGGTTCTAACTTTGACTTGTCAATGAGATCGATTTTGTTAACGATAATAACATCGGCGAACTCTACTTGCTCGATCAGAAGATCTGCAATGGTTCTTTCATCTTCTTCGTCGACTTCCAAGTTGTGATCTTTAAGGTAATCTGCGTCTTCTAAATACGGGACAAAATTGAACGCATCAACGACAGTTACCATAGTGTCTAGTTTTGCGACTTGGGAGAGAGAGGCGCCGTTTTCTTGTTCGAAAAAAAAGGTTTCTGCAACAGGTAAGGGCTCTGAAATCCCGGTCGACTCGATGACAAGGTATTCATACTTTCCACTTTCTGCGAGCTGTCTTACTTCTTCAAGTAAATCTTCACGCAGCGTGCAGCAGATGCAGCCGTTTGATAACTCCACGAGCTTTTCTTCTGAACGTGCAATAGATACTTGGTTCTGTCGAAGTAGTTGCGCATCGATATTGACTTCGCTCATGTCGTTGACAATGACTGCGACTTTTTTGCCTTCTGAGTTTGAAAGAATATGGTTTAAAAGTGTGGTTTTTCCCGCCCCAAGAAAGCCAGAAAGCACGGTGACTGGAAGTTTATCAAGCATCATTTTGTTTGGTCTCCAGAGAGGATGAAAGAGAAACAGCTAGTTCTTTCATACGTTTTAATGCATGCGAGGCGCCGTTTCTTCTGTTAGCTGTTACGAGGTCTTGTATATTGAGTTTGGTCAGAAGGTCTTCGTCCGAATTTAAAATAACATGCGGCGAACGGCCTGAATAATGAGACGTCAAAATAGAGAGAATTCCTTTCATGATGAAAGCCTCTGAATCCGAATGGTAGTAGATACAACCATCGTCTACATACGCTGTTAGCCAAGCTCGCGAAATGCATCCAGGTATAAGATTTTCCTCGCACTTATCACATTCAGCGAGGGGGGTCGATTTTTTACCGATATCCATGATGGCGACGAGTTTTAAGCATCTGTCTTGACACCTGGCCAGCTGATCTACGGTTTTTCTAAAGTCATCTTTTGTGATTTCAGCACCTATGTTCTGAGAATAAGCAGGCGGACGGGCTTAGATTAATGAAAATGCAAATATTTGCAAGAAAAAACTGCAAAATGATGTCTTGACAGTTTTTTCAGATGACGAACAACACCATAAGCTCTGGTGAACCTCTAAAAACGCCCTCGGAGGTCGTCTTTGCGAATGCTATCTTTCTATCTGGCCCCCGCAGAGGGCTCTTCAATGACTATCAACGACTCTAGAAATGCCTGGCTGGAAATACCTCCACTCGAAACCAGTTTTCTAGGTCGTAAAAATCTACCTCGTGAAACATAAAGGACTTTGACATTAAAAGATTATCCTTTTTGCACCAGCGCCCTTTTGATCGCCTCTACACAAAGCATTCTTTGCGGCATAGCTACGTTTAATTGTTCTTGAGTGACGACGTTTGGGTTTTGCTGCCAGCTAAATCCATCGGCTATGATTTCTATTGGCTGCGCCGCTACATACCGTCCTCTTCCCGTGTGATGCTCAGGTAGAGAATTCCTGTTGTTAGATGCAGATAATTCGAAAATAAAGGGTCTAACAAACTCTTCGTCGTGCCTAAAATAATCAATTTTGAAGTCACTTTTGAGTAGCGGATTACTGGCAAAGCTGAAAACAAGAGGTCTTTCATACGCGGATATAAAGTAGCCATGAATTGTTTTTTGATACCCACTTTGACGCAAATAGCTTACTATTTCTGGAACCAAATGGAGCATGACCTGGCCGCCCCAAAGATAGCGAAAAATAACAAGCTTTCGACCTGCAAGTTGGTCCATGGGAGGTAGTATTTTTGGGTCCCCGGCAGAATCTGTGGGTAGCATAGTCAGCTAACACCCCATCA
>CAZBDM010000321.1:0-5669 GCA_964490675.1 uncultured Oligoflexales bacterium | reverse complement strand
GTCGAGCGTTGTCTTGTTTGTCTGCCCATTCCTACGTTGTGGTCGACAGACGATGGTTTAGCCTCTGCTGGTGTCGTTGCACCTAAGTCGGTGTGACTACGGCTTTTCGTACTGTGGTGAGAGTTTATTTTGTGAGGAGTGATCATCGTTGTGTCGAAGTATCTATCTTCTTTGCGACGATTGCTCTCTCCAGTTTTGTAGGGAACGACCGAAACCGGTTTAGTCTTATCTAGCTTTTGCAGCTTTGTTAGTTGTTTGTTGTACTGTACTCGGTTAGCAAAGAAGTTTTCTAATTCACCTTGCGAGTCACTTAGCCCGTGACTTTTTAAGTAGTAGTCGATTTGCCCACCGAGCTCTTCGGTTGATTGGAAACGGTTGGCAGGATCTTTTTGAATGCCTTTGAAGATCAACATATCGACGACGTCAGGAAGATCGGGGTTGAGTTCGCGAGGGGGTTTAGGTTTACCTTCGACGATCGACAAGGCTACGTCGTGAGTGTTTGCTCCCTGAAAGGGGAGGTGGCCTGTGACAATTTCATAGTAGAGCACACATAAGCTGTAAGTGTCACTGCGCTCATCAATTTCACGACCACGGATCTGTTCGGCAGACATGTAACTTGGTGATCCCATAAAGGTGCCGGTTTGTGTCATGCTGTTTGAGCTCATGTTTTTGACAATGCCAAAGTCAGTTAGCTTGATATGACCGCTTTTGGTGATCATGATATTTTCAGGTTTAATGTCACGGTGGATCATGCCTTTGCTATGCGCCATCCCTAAAGCTTTGCAAATCTCGCGGACGATCGCACTTGCGATGATCGGGTGAATCGATTTGTCGGGGAACTGCGAGACAAACTGTGCCAGGTTCCAACCTTCGATATATTCCATGACCAACCAAAGCTGCTCTGAGCGTTCGCCTGAAAAGTCAAAAACACTGACAATATTTGGGTGGTCAAGCTGAGAGATCGCTTGTGCTTCTAGGAGAAACCTCTTTCTGATGTTCTCGTTTTTAATCATGTGAGGGTGGAGCACCTTAACGGCGACATCACGACCTAGTTTTTGATCGATAGCGTGATAAACGGTCGCCATTCCACCATCGCCAATGGTTTTGACGATGCGATATCTTCCACCTAATACCGAACTGACCATAGTTACCCTTGTGAAGCTTCGGTTAAACGAGTCCACATGTGTTATCGGCAAAATGTTAAAAATATTAAAGAAATTGGCCTTGGGGGAGAGCCAAAGATGGGTGAAATAAACAGTCATTACAAGGACATATGGATTTGTCTTTAGCTTGCAGTGATTTTAACCGATACGTGTTTTCCGTTTGGTTGTAAGTTATTAAAATCATTGCTCATGTGGCATGGTTTCATGGAAAGAGGTAAACCTTTTAAAAGGACTGTAAAATCTCAAGTTAGATGCTCTGCCTGAATAGAGGCATGCATAAGCATTGACTTGGTCAGCAAAACGGCTGCGAGCGAAACCAACTTTCATCAATTCGCCCCAGACTGGGTGAACCTCTCTATCTCTCTGCTTGAGCAGTTCTTTGATCTCTTGATCGACGACATCGATTTCTGCTGCCAGTGTATCGGCCGCATCGACTAGTTTTTCGTTTTCTTTTTGCAGGTGGTGAGAGCGCTTTGAATCATTGCGTTCTTTGGCTTTTTCTGCCTGTCGGCGATTAGCTGTGATCTTCGAGCGCAGTCTCTGTAATTCTTCTTCGGCATCCTCTTTGGTTTCTAGTTTGTCCTTAATGTTTAGAGCGAGATCTTTGAACTTTTCAAGTTTCGGCATCTCTCTTTCAAGCTCCTCAACAATCAGCATGGTTCGCCAGTTAAAAAGACCTTTCGACTGGATAATATCCCCGTAAACATGGTCACCGATATAAAGGATTTCATCACCGAGGTGACCCGTCAACCTTTGGAAGAGTTGCGCGTTTCCCCCGTGATAAACCGATGATGAGTTGAGCGGGCCTTGGTGGATTTTAAGAAGATTAGATTCAGTTATGACTTCCAAGAAGGGCTGGCTGCCGGTAAAGAAGCCTGGTTTACCCGAACCGACAATGATGTATTCAAAGAATTCTCGCCAATGACTAAACTCGCCTGTATCTTCAAGAATATAGTTCATGATTTTATCTGTGTAATCCCACATCGAGTTCGTTAAGAGGAAAAGGCTCTTGCCGCTATCGATAAGACGCATAAGTGCAACGCTAAGGTGTTTGTCTCGGCTGATGTAGAGCTCAGGGTTTTTTAAAACATTCTTTTTGATACTGCCGTCACGATGGCTGAGATCGATGTAATATCTAAGATCTTGATAGACCTCTTGATAACTCTTGTTGATACGGCCGGGATTATTTCTCATAAAGTCGACAATTTCGACAAACAGCTGCACTTCACTCAGTGCAAAAAAGGTATCGATCGATAGGAAGTTTTCGGCTTTAAAGCTCTTGCGGTTATAGAGGCTATCGCGTTCTTCTTTGTCAAGCTTTCGGTGGCCATGATAGGCGACTTTCACGTACTTATGTTGATCAACCTTGAGAAGATTGCCTCGGTCTCGATCAACAAGCAGTCCCCTAATCAAAAAATCTGGCTTGAACTCAAGTTTTAGAAGTTCTTCAGGGTAGTCAGCTTCGATAAACTTCTTTAAAGTTTCCTGAAAGGCTAGGTTTTCAAAGTTGATGTGATTGTAGGGTGCTAGCGTATGATCCATGTCAAAACCAATAGCGGTGATTTTCGCCATGTTGAGTGAACGGTTGACATAGATTCTTTGCCAAGGTGAAAGGCTTTTTTTAGTCTGTGCTTGTGTCAAACTTTGACCCCTAACTTTCAAATTTGATGCCCACTTGAATGTCAATATGTCCTTTGAAGTTCATTAACTTCCGATGGTAGATCACGGTACCTGCTGCCTTCTTAAATACTTCGTTGTTAAGGCGAATGGTGATTTGCGGCAGATAATTGCCAGATTCAAATAACTTTGATGCAAAAGTTGTTCGTAAGGACATACCGGTCGATGAAAGGTCGAGAAGACTTCGGGTGATCCAGGTTTCTTCATCAAATGGATTGAGGATGTCACAAACGGCTTTGTCCTCAACAGTAAAAGCCGAACGCTCCGCTCGTCGGCCTTCTTCTATCAGTGAGTTTTCACTAATTGGAAAAATAATATTTTGCCCATCAGAATCGATTTTGTCAGCTCTTAATCTTACCATGTCTACTTGAAAAAAATAAGCTTCAGCATGACTGACGGGACTGATGTATTTGGGAATGACGGTATTCTCGATGATTAATTTGTCTTTGCTCAATGACAACAGTTTTGTCTGGAATGCAATATTCACCGAGTCGGCAGAAAAGTAGGCGGACGACTTTTTTTTGAGCGCAGTCGTCAGAATGTCTTGAACTTCTTTGCTTAATGCCATGTCTGGTCTCTCTCCTTTGAAGTGTTTAAGTCACTCAGGTTGTTTGGTCAATGCAGAATCCGAGAAGCGGTCAACATAGCGAAGTACTCTCTTGACGCTTGGAAATGCCATTGAGGCGACAACGACAATCGAGTATCTCGTTTCGCTAAATTCTGACTGAGTTTCGTTAAAGTTATCGATATAAGTGAGTTCCGCACTGATGCGGTGAAATTGAGAATAATTCCAATAGATTCCCCCTGATGCGAGAAACCCGGTCTCTTCGCGGTAGCAGTTGGTTACAACTTTGTTAGCTTCGTTATCAGTACCTTCTGGTGGAGTTGATTTAGTACTCGAGCAGTTACCTATGCGTGGCCATCTTGAAATATAGTAGTCGTAGTAATAACCACCGAGAGCCTGTAAATAAATGCCAGCGATAAGATGATACTCCGCTGCAATAAGCCCACCATAACGGCTGTAGTCCTGAAAAAAGTCGTTATAAATAAAGTCATATCGAAACAGCTCGAGATTTATTTCCAGTTTTTCGCTAGGGAAGGACATGCTATGACTTAATCCAAGACTAATGGGGATGGTGTCTTCGCCTTCAAGAAACGAGTAGGTTTTGTTGGAAAAGTCTGGCGAATCGTCATTGATCTCGTTTCTCAAATAAAAATAAAAAAGGCTGCGCATATTGCTCGTCCATGAATAACCAATCCACGGAATGAAAAGGGTGGTATCGGAAATTTTGACGGTTTTTTTCGGCAGGTTTTCATCTTCTTGAATGAGACTAAATTGCGAACCGGCACGGGCAAATTCGATACGACCGAAAAGTCCTAAATAGAGACCTTCGATAAGCTTCCTGCGAAAGTCACCGTAAATTTGGTGACGACGTTCTAGCAGGTCGGGCCGAAAAGGTTGGTACTCTATATCTGTGAAGTCTTCCGTGTAGGTGTCAAGGCGCTCACTGTTGGTAAACCAGTTTTGCTTGTATGTGTAACCACCTAAAATTGTTGACTTACCTTGGCGAAGTGGGCCGAAGCCGATACCCGTATTGGCGATGATAGACTGTTTTTCTCTTTGTGCCTCCTTTGGTGCACCCTTGTCGGTGACTTCAAAGCCCTGGCTAAAATCATAGGAGCTACCGATTTGGGCATACCAATAATGAGGTTCGTTAAACAACGAAAGCTTATTGTATTTAAACAATGCCTTTTCCATGTCCGGTTTTTCCACCCCTTTAACGCCGGGAAGAAAGCGCCTTTCATCGATGCTACGAATAAGTTTCACGGCGAGGTTGTGATAGGGTCCGTTTGGATAACGTTGAACGTAAAGCGCTAACCAGTGGCGAGATTTGATTGGCTTTTTCTTGTTGTAGTAAATCGTACCTAATTCAAAAAGCGCCCTTCCTCCATAAGGGTCTTTGTAAGCGCTCGCATATTGAAAGTAGGTGCGCGCCTTCCTTGGTGAGTTAAGGGCGCTGTAACAGAGGCCTTGGTAAAAAAAGTTGAAAGATTTGAGCCTCGTCTTGCGGGCGACGCTTTTTAGGTAGCGCAGCGCTCTTTTGGGCAAACCTGTATGGTAATAAGCTGCCGCTAACTGATTCCAACTATCAAAGTCGTCTCTATAGCTCCGTAAATGCTCACGAAAATTAATGATCGCTTCATCGTACTGTTTTTGGGCCATGGCGCTTTTAGCCTTCTGTAGGGCGGCGTACTGGCCGTAACTGGTCGATGCTTGGACAAATAACAAAAGGCTCGCTATAACTATGAATGGTCCTTGTAGTCGGAACTGAAGGCCGATCAATCGAGACAGTATTTTGCGACAAAGGTACATGCAGAACAAAAACGACAATCCTAAAAACCTTTCCAAGCAGCCTTTACGTCATATTGGCATTCATTTATCCGGCCCCAATTCTCATAAGACATCAATCGTCTGCCTTGAGGGCGACTTGCATCATGAACCGCTGACAGTAGTCAAAGTATATGAAAAGATCGGCTCTTTTGGCAGCTTATTTTCAGACGACCGCATTGTTGAGATGATCCGTCATCTCGGCCCGGCCGAAGAAGCTTTTGTTGACTGCCCTCTAACAGTGCCGCCTTGTGTGGCATGTGTGCGTTCTTCTTGTCCTGGGGTGAAGGGCTGTGAAGACATCACGGTCGCCTATATGATGCACCTTGCGAGTCTCATTGATCAAACAAAGGGCAAGCGCCGCAAGCCCCTGAACCCCCAGAGCCAAAGACTTTGGGATGTTTTTCCGCCCGATCCGCGCTGACCTGAACTTCAAAATC
>CAZBDM010000320.1:2862-5670 GCA_964490675.1 uncultured Oligoflexales bacterium | reverse complement strand
TGAATCTTCAGAGGAAGATGCAGAGGAATATGAAGACGAAAAAAATTGGCTTGCTGCAAGCAAGGAAATGATAAATGCCTTTTATTTCTCTTTCCTAGAAGAAGAGGAAGTACAAAAATCCTACCTTAATAAAATTAAGCTCTATCTATTTAGAGCAAGGAGATTTACTCAGGCTTTAAAAATTCAACAAGGCTTTCTCAAGACGTTTAAAGATAAGTCCTCTCTTTCCTTTGCCAATGAACTTCTTGTCGGTGCAACGCTTGCTACTGAAGCTGAAAGATATCAACTTGCAGGAGAGTTAATCGAAGATGCAAAAGAAATCTTTAAAGAAGAGGAAGAGTATGAGCTTATTGGTAAGGCATATCAATCAGAGGCCATCTTTCTCATTAGACAAAAGAAATACAAGGAAGCAATTAGCGCCTTTGAAAATGCAAGAAAGAATTATTTAGAGGAAGACGCTGAAAAGAAGGCCGCGCAAATCTTATGGGAGATCGCTAAAGTCTATCAGAATTATCTCAATGAGTACTCCAAAGCTCTTGTCTATCTAGATAGAGCAGAGGAAGAATACCAGGAGTTGGATGAAAAAAGGACGCTCGTTTCATTGCGCGTCGAGAAAGCTTTGGTTTACATACGTTTGGGCCAATACAATCCAGCAATTTTGATTCTTGGTGGAATTTCGAAAGGTGACAATCAAAAAGACACTATTTCAAAAATACTTACAAAGCAGTACTTAGCAAACGCGCTTTTCTTGTCCGGACGAAGAAAAAAAGCCGCGCAATCTCTTTCTCCGGTTTTTTCCGAAATTTCTCTTCTCCCAAGTAAAAAATTGACCCCTGAAAAACTGGAAATAGATGGTCTTAATCTTCTTGGCCAGATAAAAGCAAAAGATGGGAAGATTAACGAAGCTTTCCAATTATTTGATAAAGCTCTCGCTGTTTCGAGAAAAGATAAAGGTTTATTAGCAAAAGAGTCTCTCACTTTAAACAATTATGGATTCTGGAAAAGAGAGAACGGTGATTTTGAAGAGTCAATAGATCTTTTTCAAAAAGCTCTTGTTATTGATAAAAAATTGGACGCTCCAAGGTACATCGCTTTTGACCTTAGAAACCTTGCCTACTCAACGATCGTTCAAGGTAACCTATCTGAAGCAAAGAGGCTTATGGAGGAGTCGCTGAAGATCAGCAAAGCACAAAATATTACATATAACACTCTTTATTCTCTGATGGGTATGGCCGAAATTTATTTGCGTTTAGGATCATACAGTGAGGCAGAGGTTTACTTTTTACAGGCGGTAAAGTTAAGTCAGACGACAAATAATCGTGAGTTCTTATGGAAGGCACTTTTTGGACTTGCAAAAGTCAGCTTAGCATTAAAGAAATTCAGAGAGGTGGAAAAACATCTTTCACAGGCAAGTGATCTTATTATTGAGTCAAGGCCCGGACTGCGCATCATTGAATCCTCGACTGGTCTTGTTGTTGAAGCTTCACCTGCGGAAGTTTTCGATTTCTATATTACTTTTTTGATCGATAATAAACAGATCGAGAAATCATTTCTACTGACAGAGATGGCTAGACGAAGGCTTGATGTAGATCAATTTGGTTTCTTCGACTTTAGTTTTAAAGACAAGAAGGTGTCAGAGCTTTACAAGAAAGAAAAGTCACTAAGAGACCGCATAGAGATTTTAGAATCAAAGTTAAACCTTTTGGACGAAAACGATTCATCGAGACAAAAACAACTTACCCTGCAAAAAAAGGCAAGAAATGATTATAAGAAAGTTCTAACAGATTTGAAAGCATTGAATAAACAGTTATACCGATATTTAAAAATTGAAAAATTAAATATTAAAAATCTGTTCGGCCGGATTAATTCTGATGAGGCGGTTCTCTGCTATTGGGTTCAAAAGGAAAGAGTTTTAATATATGTCGTTAAAAAAGGAAAAATAACCTTTCATCAGATCGACATAAAGAAGCAAGTCCTTAAAAACTACTTGGAAGAATTCAAGCTTCTGATTAGTGAGTTCTCGTCGACTGATCTTGTTTCCCAGCGCCTATACGCAAACCTAATCGAACCCCTAGAAAGTGACTTAAGCAATATAAGAAAATTAACGGTTATTCCTCATTTGTGGTTAAATCATTTGTCTTTTGCAGCAATAAGAGATCAACAGGGTTTTCTGTTGGAAAAGTTTGACATTTCCTATTCAAATGATGCATTTAGTCTTACGCTTCATCGCGTGCCGTCGTTTACTAAAAAGACCTCTATTTTTGCGATCGCAAATCCAACCATCAAAACGAGGGCTAGTTTAATTTTCGCCGAAAAAGAAGTTGCTACGATCAGGCGATATTTTAAGGATGTTACAAGTAAGTCTGGAGAGATATCAGACAAGTTGGATGTTTTAAAGAGAGATCAAACGGTAGATGTCCTCCACCTTGCGACGCATGCTTCTTTTGACCCTGACAGCCCAGACCGCTCAGAGTTTTTGCTGTCTGATAACAGGACCAAAAACCTCACCGTTGAAGACATTTTCACCTCAACATTATCAACAAAGTTCGCAGTTTTGTCTGGTTGTGAAACAGGTCTTAAAAATATTAGTCCTGGAAAAGAATTGAAGAGTTTTAGCCGGGCCTTCCAGTTT
Source organism: uncultured Oligoflexales bacterium (assembly GCA_964490675.1). Classification (GTDB taxonomy): domain Bacteria; phylum Bdellovibrionota_B; class Oligoflexia; order Oligoflexales; family JAWKNZ01; genus CAZBDM01. The sequence goes on along the minus strand of CAZBDM010000320.1, from coordinate 3,038 downwards.
AGGGGGGCAAAAGCCGTCCTCTCTAGTCTTTGGAGGATCAATGATGTTTCATCAGGGGTGCTTATGAAAAGATTTTACCGCTATCTTTCAGAAGGCCATTCCCCCAGCAAGTCTTTGCGTTTGGCGCAGATGAAAGTAAAAGATTATTTTCCGCACCCCTCATATTGGGCAGGCTT
>CAZBDM010000320.1:0-2852 GCA_964490675.1 uncultured Oligoflexales bacterium | reverse complement strand
GAGACCCACCGCAATCATTACAGGCTCGTTAAAATCGAATTAGCCTGCTTTTTTGATCTTTTCGGCTCCAAAAGATTCATCGCGCTCGATGGCTTGGCGGAAGTTGAAGTTAGGCTTGTGGCTCAGCATGATCTTGACTTTTTCATCAGGAGCTTCGTTGCTGTTGAAGATAAGATAAAGACAGATGTCCCCGGCATTAGTATTGACTTGTGAGACAAGAGATTTATGTTGCGTTTGCATTTTGTGACTAGAATCAGCAGCAGAATTTCCTCCTTCAGCGGCTCCCATTTCTTCACTTTTCTTGATCTGTTCTTGAGGTTTAGAATCATCTTTTGGGTCAGAAAATAATTTAACTTTTGATCCTTCTTTCATTGCTTTGGAAAGTCGTTTTTTGAGGGACTTTGCCTTTTTCAAGACCTTGCTTTCGCCAAAATCAATGATGTTGTTCATCTTTTGGGTGGCTTTTTCGTATTCGCCCATTCTAGTGAATGCTAACCCCAAATTATAAGTGACAACAATTCTAAGTTCTCTCTCGTTTTCTGGAATTGAATCAATCACTTTATTGTATAAATCGATACCTTCATCAAACATGCCACATCGGGCGTTTGCTACTGCTTTATTGTTCATATAGGAAATAAAAGAAGGAAGCGATTCAAGTTGACCGAGCATGGCTTGGGCGTCTTTAGTGTTACCTTGTGAGATGGCAAGTTTCGCTTCTGATTCTTTCACATCCTCCGAGCCGCTGTCGGTTTCTTTGGCTTGGTCGAGAGCTTCCTTGGCAGCAGCATCGTTACCCATGTCAGAGTGCACTTCTGAAATCTCACAAAGTCTCTTAACATTTAATGGAGATAGGCTTTGGGCCTTTTCAAGACAGCGTAATGCTGCATTAAAATCTCTAAGCTTCATGAGTGCTTTTGACAGGAGGTTGAGTAGAACAATCGAGTCTCTGTTTTCTCTTAAAGCACTGGCAGCTAGATCTCTTGCTTTAATATAATCGCCTTCTGCGTAAGCAAACTCGGCTTCAATTTTATTTTTTCTTCTTTGTGGAATAGATTCAATTGAAAGATAATTGCTACGAAGCTCCATAGCTTCTTTCATTTTATCTGCTCTAATAAGAAGTCTTATCTTTTGCTCTAGTGTTTCTATTTTTGTCGGAAGCTTGTCTTGTTGAATGGTGTAAACAACTACTTTCAGGAACTTTTGGCGATCAATCGGTTTACTGACAATTCCTGCAACACCCATTTCCTGGACGAGTGGCCAGTCTGATTGATTGATTAGTGAAGATTGACAAACGAACTGAAGAGTTGCAAAACGAGATCTCACTCTTTGGATAAAAAGCGGCCCAGAAAGCTTTGGTAGCTTCCATTCATGGATTAAAAGATCTGGTTCTTCGTTTTCTTTTAACCATTCCCAGGCCGATTCTCCGTCCTCAAAACACTGAACACTGGGAACCCCAACACTTTCTAAAATCTCTTTTAAAGCGTTATTATTTGCTTCATCAGAATCAACAATAACGATTGTTTCGACGCCCAGAACGTTAATGGGAACAGCATCACTTTCTTTGTCTTCTTCATCCCCTTCTTCTTCAATCTCCTCAAACTCTTCGAAAAGGCGTGACTTGATCTCTTCTACTTGGTCTTTTTTATCGGGGTTAAGCATGATGACTTGCTCAAGAGTTCTCTTGGCAATATTTTCGTCGCCGCTTAAAAATTGCGGTTCAGCAAGCTTTAATAGAACATCGGGATCGCCGGGGTAAAGGTTGATAAGGCCTTTATAAAGGTCAAGACGTATGTTGGTCTTTTCATTTTTTTCTAAGTAGGCATTAAACCTTTCAGCAGCATACTTGGTCGTATTCCATTCAAGAGACTCTAATTGCTCCAAAAATTCACCGATAGCTTTTTCTAAAGAGTCTTTGTTGAAAGGCTTTGTGAACCAGTTCATCAGTCCTAGTTCGTAGGCGGCGGTAAGGCAGTATTCTTCTTCTTCTTCAAGAAGGAGGGTGACACGTGTTTTGTTGAGTTCATGATTTTCTGAGATGATTTGAAGAAGATTTAATGCATTGACTTCTTGGTCTTCAAACAAAGGACAGAGGATCCAGTCATAGCGTTCTACTTCCAACATTCCTAGCACGTCTTTGATATTGGCAGCGCCGTTTACACTTGTAAAGCCTGCTCCCTTGATGACGTCACTCATAAGATGACGCACGGCACCAGAAGAATCAATGACGATACATTTGGCGGCTTTTTCTGAAAAAATTTCTTCCATGAAAGTATCAATACTCGTTTGATTTATAACAAGATTTTGATTTGTTATCGGAACGCCAAGACAAAGCCTGAATAAATCCATCGATCAATACACATAATTTAAAATAATCTAATAAAAACATGGGGTAAGAGGCAGGCAAATTGGGCTGGCGTGACTTTGCTATTCATAGTATCTATGGAGCTTTGAAAGTTTGCAGCATTTTTAGGTTTTATTTTGGCACAAACAAAGAAAAACGTCTCAAAAATTCTCTTTAACACAGGAAAATTGATCATTGCCGCTGGCCTTATCTGGATGATGGTCGACTCGGGTAAGCTTGAATTTAAAGAACATATAAACGTTCTCAAAAGGCCGGAAGTTTTCCTTTCAAACCTGACGCTTTGGTTGTTGGGCCCGCTTCTTTTGGCAAGTACAAGATGGGTGGTTCTTCTGCGCGGTATGAATCTTATTGTCAGCTGGTTTAGGTGTGCCCATTTGACTATGGTAGGGTATTTTTTTAATTCAGCGATGCCGGGGGCCGTTGGTGGCGATATCATCAAGGCTGTTTACGTGTTACGTGAGCAGCAGGCTGGCAGTAAAACAGCTGCCCT
>CAZBDM010000319.1:3372-5682 GCA_964490675.1 uncultured Oligoflexales bacterium | reverse complement strand
CGTAACTTTCTTGTTTTGGACCAACTTTCTAAGCGCTTTCATTGTGTTCGTTACTGCTATGTTGAGGGTAAACAAGATTTAAGTGCTCTTTATGAAAGAGAGTCGAAACAGCTACAGAATTTACTTAAACGGTTGTCGGCTGTTCATTCGCCTCCTCCCCTTGAGATCGAAGAAGGGGCGATAGACTTTGAAAAGATGCAATCGAGTTTTCAAAAGAGTGATTTTCTCAAGATCGTTGATCGCTGTCTTGAAGAGGTCAAAGCGGGGGAAATCTTTCAGATCCAAGTGGGTAATCGTTTGAGTTGCCAAACCGATGCACGTCCCTTCGATGTCTTTCGGCATCTACGTATCCTCAACCCTTCTCCCTACATGTTCTTTTATAAGTTCGGCGGCCAGCATATTTTGGGGGCTTCTCCTGAAATGATGGTCAATCTTGAAGGCGAGTTAATGATTCATCGTCCGATTGCTGGAACGCGCAAACGCACTTGGAATCCTGAAAAGGATCAGGAGATGCGACGCGAGCTTATCGAGTCGGAAAAGGAACGCGCTGAACATGTCATGCTGGTTGATCTTGGTCGCAATGATATTGGGCGCGTCGCTCAGCCGGGTACCGTCACAGTTGACGAATTGATGATCGTGGAAGAGTACTCGCACGTTTTCCATCTCGTCAGTCAAGTGTCTGGCAAGATCGATAGGCAGCGGCTCAATGCTGGTGATGCGATGGCTGTCAGCTTTCCAAACGGTACAGTAAGCGGTGCGCCAAAAATTAGAGCGATGCAGCTTATATATGAGTTGGAACCGATCAGTCGAGAGTTCTATGCGGGGAGTCTCGGCATGTTTGAATTTAACGGCGATCTTAAGACAACTATTTTAATTCGTACCATTCACATGGCAGATGGCAGGGCGTCAACCCAGGCCTCAGCTGGTATTGTCTATGATTCGATACCTGAACACGAGTGGCAAGAGACACGCAATAAAATGGCTGCATGTGTCACAGCCATGCAAAAAACCAAGTAGGGTCGAAATTTTCATAGAGGTATAAAGAGCTGATCAAGAGCTGATCTTTGGAATTTAAAATAATAAAATTCCAGAATTTGATTATCGATGACAATGATGAGTTCGAGGTTCACATCTTCTGCACCGGGATCTTCTGCGATCCAACATTGACCTAGCCATGCTGCTTTTTCTTCGATGAGTTTGCGAGCAGCCATCAAATCATTGATTCTCTCAGGGAGTATGACCGGATTTGTATCGTTTCTTCTGAGGGTCTCAAGGAGTGTCATTGCTGGACCCTTAGTGTAATTGCAGTATTCAGTGATAAAGGGGGTGGTATTTTCCAAACACTTGTTGCCATTTGGATCGACCGCTAGAAAAGAAGACTCTCGACAGTCGTCGCGGCTCAGTCGGTATAAATCAAATGAAACCGGTTCGGACGGAGACTCGAACGTTTCACCTGGTTTATTGTCGATAACTGGTGAAGTCGCAGATAGCAGCTTTTTTTGACCGCCACCTTCTTCAAGGGTAATCACAGCGACCGATGGACGCGTTGAACGAGGTGCTTCAGGTGTTGTTGAAATGTAAAGTTGATCGCCAGGATTGGCGAGGACGACAATTTCGAAGTTGCCAAACCTTGTTGTCAAAGTTTTACCGACGAGCGCGCCTTTTTCGTTACTGTTGTGGAAATCATTCTGATTGGCAAAACCTTGGTTAATCTTTCTGTAAACGAAAATATCGATGCCTTCGTTGCTAGAAGATTGCGTGCTCTCAGCTTTACCAGAAATTGTATAAGTGTTGTCTTTGTTATCGACGATTGAAATTTGTTCAACTGACGTGAGGTATCCGGGTATCCCTTCACCTTCTTCTGAGGGTCTTCCTGAGGATTCAGAAATTTTCTGTTGAGAAGAGGAATCCTGGCTTTTTTGTTTAGCGCCGAGAGGGCTTTGACCGCTAGAGGTAAACCCTGATTCAGTACATGAAAGAGACAGCATCAAACATGAAAGTGTCAGCAATTTTAAGTAGTTATTCAATTTCATCCCTTTAGAATTTTGCTCTATATCGGCAAAAACAAACAAAAACTTTAATTATTCTGATGGGCTGAGAAGAGTGCGGGAAGGTCTTAAAGAGATCTTTAAACTGTAGGTAGATAGCTGGCCAACAGAATACATTTCGTTTTCAGTAGATGATTTTTCTATTTACTTGGCACGGCTTGTTGGTTCTGTTATCCCCTACCCATAAGATTCAAGGTTCGTCGAGAAAATTACAAATTTGAGGGAGAAAATATGAAATCATAATGGTTAGCGTCTGTCCTAC
>CAZBDM010000319.1:0-3362 GCA_964490675.1 uncultured Oligoflexales bacterium | reverse complement strand
CTCTTTTCTAGTGTGGCGTTCGGAGAAGAAGGCGTTTGTCCAAGAGATGGTGTGATTAAGAGCGAAATTAAATTTGTCTTGTGTAAAAATCGTTATGAAAGAATCGATCAATTCAGATTCTATCGCCAGATGGGAAAAGGCATTCGTGGCTACGAAAAGATGATGGTTAACAAGACGAGAGAGATCGCAGAGACCGGTGCATTAGAGCACGATGGTTGGGTGGGGATTAGAGGGGCTGCCATACGTGTTGCTTACCTTGATCCTATTCGTAAAAGTACATCACAAGAGGTAGCTGAGTTAACCCTTGACGCAGATAAAGTCGCCGACTTTGAAGAGGAACTTGATTATGGCAAGTTTCTTCTGCAAGACGCGACCGTGGTGACTAAGTATTTGCCGAGCTATACGATGATTGCACCGAAGTTTCATTATCCTTATATGCAGCTTGAAGACGGCAGACAAATCGCTATGAAAATGCTTCCTGAAATCGTTTGCGAAGAAACAACTGGCTATGTCGATGTCAAGGAAACTTGCACAATCGAGTGGGACGATGGCCATGACAACTGTAATTGTCGTTACAAACTAGTAAAATAACCTCCAGCCTCCCTTAGGGGAGGCTCTTCAGTTCTCGTCTGTTTGACAGTTTCAAAGAATCACTGGTTAAACTTCTTAGAAGTTTGTATGATTTTCATAGAAATTTCACTGTTATCTGGGCCGATTTTTTGAAAGTACTGTGATGAGAACATTCTTAAAGTGCCTCACTGTTTTATTGATCACTTTGACTTCTATTGCGACGTCACATGCCTCTGTTCGCATTCCAGATCCTCTTCCTGGTGCTAAAGCCTATTCAAATGACCTACAGAAAAAACTGCAAAAGGCATTGGCTAACAAAGGGCGCAGCTACGTCCCACGGACCAAACACTTCGCAAAAGATGGTCGCCCAAAATACGTTAATCGACTCATTCTCGAGACAAGTCCCTATCTTCTTCAACACGCTCACAACCCGGTTAATTGGTACCCCTGGGGAGAGGAAGCTTTTGAAGTTGCCCAAAAGAGAAATGTACCTGTACTTCTCAGTGTCGGCTATTCAACCTGCCATTGGTGTCATGTGATGGAAAAGGAGTCCTTTGAGGACGAAGAAATCGCCGCAGTGATAAACAAAAATTATGTTGCCATAAAAGTTGACCGTGAAGAAAGACCTGATATCGACAGTATTTATATGCAGGCGGTTCAAATTCTTTTGAAGGGCGGCGGCGGTTGGCCGATGACTGTGTGGCTGATGCCCGATAAGAAGCCCTTTTATGGAGGAACGTACTTTCCACCGCGGGATGGTGATCGTGGCGTGCCGGTTGGCTTTTTGACCTTGCTTAAAATCATAGGTGATACCTACAAGAAAGAACCAAACAAGCTGGTCACCCAGAGTGATCAGCTCTATGCAGTTATAAAAAAAATTGAAACGGCCGCTCAAGCGAGTCAAAAGATTCCAGGTGAAGATAGTTTTAAGAAGGCGTTTGCCTTTTATGAGGAGGCTTACGATCAAAAAAATGGTGGTGTTAGCGGAGCGCCAAAATTTCCCAATCTTTTGCCGATTCGCTTCCTCTTGCGCTACGCTGAGCGATTTTCCAATGATAAAGCCTTAAAAATGGCAAGTCATACTCTTAAACAGATGGCCAATGGTGGGCTTTATGATCAGGTTGGAGGTGGTTTCCATCGCTATGCTGTCGATGAAAAGTGGCTTGTGCCGCACTTTGAAAAGATGCTCTACGACAATGGACACCTACCGCTTTTTTACTTAGAGACCTACCTAAAAACGAGAGATCCTTTTTTTCTCAACGTTGTGCGAGATGTGCTGTCGTATCTGGTCAGAGATATGCAACATAAAAATGGTGGGTTTTATTCGGCAACTGACGCCGATAGTAAAAATGATGAGGGTAAGACCGTAGAAGGATATTTTTTTACTTGGGATAAAAAGCAACTGCAAGCGCTTCTTTCTCAGGAACAAATGAAAATTATTGGTCAGCTTTACGGTGTTGATGATCCACCAAACTTTCAAGGACGCTATATTTTATATGTAAAAAAATCGCAAAAACACCTCGCAAGGATCTTAAAAGTACCTGAGTCTCAGCTCTCAGAAAAAATTTCTGTCATCAGAAAGATACTGCGACAGGCACGCCTCAAAAAATCACCACCGATACGTGACGAAAAGATTTTAACCTCCTGGAACGCTCTTGTGATATCTGCATTTGCCCAGGCGGCGTTGTGGCTAGGTGATCAGCGATACGAAAAGATCGCTGTCAAAGCCGGGGAATTTATCTTTGCAAATCTTGTAAAAGACAATGTTGTTTACCGTAGCTTTAACGAAGGTAAGCATAAGATACCTGGATTTCTTGATGACTATGCTTATCTTCTCACGGCATGCCTTGATCTTTTTCAATTAACCTCAGAAAAAATCTGGTTGCAAAGAGCTCTTTTCTTAGATGGTGAAATTGCTAAAAAGTTTGAGGACAAGAAGCAAGGTGGATTTTTCTTCACTGTTAGTGGAGGAGAGAAACTGATCATGCGAGAAAAACCTTCCTATGATGGCGATCTTCCTTCCGGTAACTCAATCATGGCCCTCAATCTTCTAAAACTTTACGATTTCACATCAAATGAGCAATACTACAAGCGGGCCGAAAAAGTTTTTAAAATGTTTTATGAAATAGTCAGCAAGTCCCCGGCTACGATGAAAGATCTTTTTTTAGCACTCGACTACAATCAAAATAAAAGCAAAGAAGTCATTATCGTTACGGCAAAAGGCAAAAAGGCTGAAGCTCAACCGTTGCTAGACGAGATGCGTCAGCTCTATGTGCCCAACATGGTTCTCCTGATCGTCGAAGAAGGGAAACTATTTGAAAACTTAAAGAGTGTTGTTCCTCTTTTGCAAGGTAAAAAAGCGATGTCGGCCCGGGCCACCGCCTATGTTTGTGAAAGGGGAGTCTGCAAGTTTCCAACAAGTGACAAAACAAAGTTCGCGAAACAGTTAAAGCAGTGATCGATTGCAGCTTCTTTTATGGTGCATGAGTGACTATCTATAAGGTGAAAATACGGGAGTTTATCGGTTTCTTTGTCGGGATTCTTCTGGCCGGATGTGCAACGACCTATAAGGATGTCCCCGTTGATTGTAAACGATTTGTCATTCTCCCACCGAAATACTTTGACTCTGAAGTTTCTCAGTTCGTTGAGGACGGCTGGAAAAAAGATATAAAAGATCGCCTCACCGGCTGTGATGAAATCGTTGAAGGAGAAGAAGTCACAGATTTATTCCATACGATCAGTGTCGATCATAATAGCGGCTATTCCGCTAGTCGTCTTAAAGAGAAGCAACG
>CAZBDM010000318.1:5006-5687 GCA_964490675.1 uncultured Oligoflexales bacterium | reverse complement strand
CTAGAAGAGGTTTTAGAAAGTAAAACATCAAAAGAAAGATAATGGGTACGGCTAAAAGAGTAATAAACGCCATGATCCAGAGCACCGAACTCTTGACGCTGTCAATTGATTCATAAAGGTCAGTGACGTCCTTGTAGTAATTGAGCGTATAGTCTTTACCTAGGATAGTCTCTGGAAGAGCAACTTTGTTCGACCTGTATAGCTTGTCAGCGATCTTCTTGTTACCACTACCATCTGGCGTTGCATCAAAGAGCTGTGCTAAGAGCTTGTCGTCTTTTCTCTTTATGATTTTGTCATTAATGCTAAAGTAGGAAACAAAACCGGTCGCTTTGTAATAAGCGTCGAGTATTGTATGATACTTACTTACAAATGCGATATAAAAAACAGTGGCCGAATCTTCATGTTCAGCGGGTATCACTAAAACGCGGTAGGCCTTTCCATTTCGATTTGCGACGACAGCATTAACAGCCCCCTCATCCTCAACCGACTTTTTCAAAAGACTGATCAGACCTGGATTATCATTAGCGAGACCTTTAATCTTGCTATCGGTCTTGTAAGCATGCAGAAACTTGAGATCCTCATTAAAGCTTAAAATGCTAATGACTCCAAACTTGAGAGCCATCGCGTTACCACCCCGAGAAGATTATCTTCCCAAGCTTCGAAATTTGCTTGTTCTTCAAC
>CAZBDM010000318.1:0-4996 GCA_964490675.1 uncultured Oligoflexales bacterium | reverse complement strand
CAACAAGGGGCGCCAGTGTCGTATCATTAAACCACGGCCTCATCCAAGAGGTCAGACTTTCATTTTGATTGTTGGCAATTGACTTTAAGACATTAATCTGTTCGGCATGACTCTGCCTATCAAAGGATTGAATGGTATTTGATTCGACCTTACTGGTTACGAAAGGAATGACCGCAAGGATAGCCATCACCACAAAAGTGACGGCCAAAGTGATTTGTACTTTGATTGAATTGACAAACTTCACATCGTGTCCAATGCGTAAGATTAAGCGTTCTTATACATTATAGGTAATGAGGTTCTTTTTTGATGATACCGCTCCTTCGCTGTCTTTGATAATAGGCAAAGTTGAAGGGGCGTCTTTAATCTTTTGGCTACGACAAACGACATTTTGCTAAACCTATACTTAATTCATCAATAAACACAGACCCTTAATAGCGGTCACCCATCAACAAGCTTTTCAGATTTCTTTAGCAACTATTTTGTAAACGCCTAAAATCCATACGAAATCCCTGATAAGCTGATTAACAATTTGACAATTTCCCTAGTCAACTTTTCGACAGGTAGATGACAGCTGCCGACAAAATTAACAAAAGATGCTTAAGTCGTAAGTATTACTGACTAAAGTTCTGTATAAGGATTTGACAGACGACTACAATTTTTACAGCATTGATTCTCGTGGGTTATGGCAAAATGACTGATTTGTTTACGATTCAACTCTCTTACCGCCATGAAATGTTCTCTAAGATCCTGTATTTACAGAACTTTGACGATGTGTTTGTGGCCTTAAAAAGTTAAAAATCTGGCACAGCCTGTGCTAATAACATAGACAAACAAATTAGAGAATTGACAGTCTCTAATAGGAGTTTAGATAAACCTTAATCTCTTAGTGGAAGGATCATAATATGAAAAAAGTTAGAAAAATTGTCGTTGGACTTATTGTTTTTGCTTCTGTCGCCGCTGCTTCCTCAGTAATCCCTGACTTTGAAATCAGAGAAAAAGCCGCCTCTGCTTGTGATCTAACAAGTGGTGTGGGTTGTTAAGAGAGATTTCACCAGAAATAGAGAAAGCAGCCGATTAAGCGGCTGCATTTTTTTTGTTTCTTTTATTAAAGACCTCTTTATACTTTGCATCTAAGTCATCCCAGTTCATAAACATATATTTCAAATCTAATGACCTCGCGGCTAGAACGGTTTTTTCATCAGCATTCTTTGCTAACATTAAATCAGTAATCTTACCTTTTTTCGTCACTCCATCCAGGGCTTCTTCACCGAAAAAACTTTCATTACCTGAAACAGCAAAATGCCGACTAGGAGGTTTTCCAACATATTTCATCATAAAATTTATTTCAGGTCCTAAAAAATCTGCTTTTCTTCTAAAAATCGAATCCGATTTATATTTCCCATCGATCGCCTCTTTTAGCTCAAGCAAGGGAGAAGTATCATAGCTTTTTTTGTTTGCTGCTCCTAAAGAATAGTTGCTGACTCCCATAATATTTATATGAAGCGATAGCTTTACATCAAATGTATCTTCAAAGTGTTTTACGACACCAAGATACTTATCCATATATTTATTTGTGATTCGGATAGCATCATCTAATTCATCTTTTGGGTCTTCAAAAATTGGTTTTAACGCAACGATCCACTCATCTCCTATTATGTTGTCATGGATCCATTGTCTACCCTCTTTTTTGTGACTCAGATAAATGGTCTCACCCAGCTCACTCATAATGTCATGCATTTGCGATCCAATTGTTGTCGCTGCAAGGGTTGATCCTTTTAAGTCAATATTAACGAAAACACCCCATCGCTTTTTGGCATAGAACTTTGCTAAACCCTTTTTTCCCAACCTTAGTCTTACTTTCTCAGACTCACTTAAATCGCTAGTATTTTGGATTGCGAGTTTATGACGGATTAAACTATTTATAACCATCACGGCAAACAGGATAAAAAAGACAATCGCTGAGGCAGGCAAAAACCTTTCAGACTCAAGACCGCTTTTACGTAGGAACGCCATTTGCAAAGAATGATAACCAAAAAATCCTAAAGCAACTCCAAACACAACTTGTTCAAGGATTCCTCTTCTTAATAAATCACTTATCTCTGATCTGCCTTTTTTGGCCTTCTTCGCTTCAATCGCAAGCAAAAAGCAGTTGACGGCTCCAGCAAAACAAATTCCGGGAGGAACCCAAAAAAGGTAGTTAGCCGCTATCAAAGAGTATTGCGGCCACTCGGACACAAGAGCTCTCTGGTCAACGGGGAGAAGTTTATAGCTTATCAACCAGGCCAAACCATAAACAAACGGCAAAGTAAACGCGTACCACTTCCATTTTAGTCTAAGAGTTGATGCCGCGAAAATTGTAGCTGCAATCAACAGATTTAAGTTTATAAATGCTCTTTGCTGATAGAATGAAATCGTATCGATATCCGGGAAAAGAGAATCTTGTTCACCAACAATAAAAAGACTCATAGAAAAAGCTAAAAATGACAGAGCTGCATAGTCTAAAAAACCACTTGCTAAGCAATAGATAAAAGCAGCTAATAACAAACCGGCAAAAATGGCATTAAAGACAAGAGATTTCCCTCCCTTTATAATTGGACCGTTTCTATAAATTTGCTGTAAGTTTTTCTGTGATGAAATGAAAACACCACTCAGTAAAGACAATCCAACTGTAAAGGGTTTATCTTTAGCTAGGACATATACCGTCTTAAGCTCATCAGCATTTTTCATTGGTTTATCTGATACTAATTTGATGCCCTTATTTTCAAACTCGTATCTATTGATTTCTTGTGTACAAAGATTGTCGATACAAACAATTGCGCTTAGTAACCCGTGAAACACAAGAATATTTCTGTTTTCAGCCAATTTCATTTCTGAAAACAACCGCGAGGGTAGCTCAAATTTTATCACGTAAGGGAAACCATTTTTTATATTCGCAGCAACTTCTTCAAGCCCCTGCTTCTCTAGAAGGCTAACAAATCTAGGAGGTGATTTTTCAAGAATGTCGTCAATTGAAGGAATCGATAGACTTTCAAGACTCGAATGATTTAAATCTTCACTTTTTAAACACTCTTCAAATGCACGCTTTGATGCGACTGGCTTTTTGCAAAAAACCTCTGATGCAGCAATCTCAATCGATGTAACATCAAACCTTTCAGATTTAGCCGGATAAATTTTCGACCGATCAAGAGTCGGTTGAATTCTTTTGTAAACAAAGAAAGTCCCTAAAGTTGCAACAGAAATGATGATCCATGAAAGTAGCATTGAAGGGTGTATCTGGAGTCCGATCATCCAAGACTTGATTATCTTCCAGGTAGGCATTTTTGATTTATTGTCACTCATTTTAAATTTACTAGTATGATAAAAGTTTGTGTCATCGCCATTTATGTTTCGGAAGATTAAATTATTGAGTTAATTTACGTATACCATTGCTCTATTTGTCATTCATTTTACTGATTTGGTAAGCACACAAAAATTAACAAAAACACCAGAGAGGACAACACCATGAGCGCTGGGTCCCTCAGCAAAATTGAAAGTTTACTTAATGATCTCTGCCACAAGGAGTTTCTCGCGACCCTAGCAGGCATTAAGCCCTATTCAATAATCCATGCTTTCGACTCTTATGAACAGCTAGAGCTTTGGAAGCATGCTTGGCAAGATGGACTTCTAAGCAATCGAGACATGATCTGGTCGAGTCTTTTTCATAAGAAAGCTGGCTTGATCTTGCATGTCGCGCATCGCCAAAGGATAAAAGAGCTCAATTTTACTTTTGCAAGTGATTGTTCTCTGCATGAAGCAGCCTATCAAGCAGAGTGGCAAGATAGCCATCGCTATTGGGGGGCACTCTTAGGGTTTCCGCAGTCAGAAGTCGAAGCTTACGTTGAGGCTTACTTTAAAGTCGATTCTTCTTCTAGAAATCAGTACTACTATCACGAAGGGTTTTCAAATCATTTAGCCAACTACTTTGTCGCTTTTCATCAGACAAGTCCTGATATTGAGAGATTTTTGGGTCTATGTGAAAAAGCATCACGACTTTATGAGAGTCGTCGCCAACGTGGCGAGCTTCCTTCAGAAATCATAAATAATTGGTTGTAAGTCCACTAAGACTTCTTGATCGACTTTGCAACGCGCTGCATATCATCCATCGCCCGCAATAAATTTTCTCCTAAGATTTTTTTAATCTCCGGCTTTTTATAGCCGCGATTAAGCAATTCTTGAGTGATATAAGGATATGTTGAAACATCTTCTAGCTGCTCGGGTAGCGTACCGACACCATCATAGTCAGCCCCCAACCCAACATGATCGATGCCAGCGACTTTGATAACATGCTCGATATGATCCACGACAGTCGCAACACTCCCCTTTGGCATCGGATCTTTTTCTCTAAGTTTATTACGGACTTCATAGAATTTTTCTTTATCTGGATAATCAGCTCTAAGCTTTACTTCTTTTTTGATTCTTTTTTGGAGGTGTTCAGCAGCAGGTTTATACACAAAGCCAGAATAAAAATTAATCATAATAACACCACCGTTTTTTGCAACCAATTTGAGAATATCATCTGGAACATTGCGAGGGTGATCTGTAAGAGCAAAGGCTGACGAATGGGAAGCAATAACGGGAGCTTTGGTCGTAAAACAGCTCGCATAACATCTACGGATACATGAGAAATATCGACGAACATGCCAAGTCGATTCATCTCAGCGACCACTTCTTTACCGAACGTATTGAGTCCATTGGCTTTAGGATCATCGGAAGATGCATCTGCCCAATCTAGACTTAAAGAATGAGTGAGAGTCATATATCTGACTCCTAGTTGGTAAAGCATACGCAAGGCGCCAAGGGAGTTTTCGATGGAATGACCGCCTTCAACACCGATAAGAGAGGCAATCTTTTTTTCTTTGACCGTCTGTCTAATATCATTGGCAGTAAGAGCAAGCTTGAAAGTATCGGGGTATTTTTTAATCATGCGATGGATGAGATCGATTTGTTCGATGGTCGT
>CAZBDM010000317.1:0-5691 GCA_964490675.1 uncultured Oligoflexales bacterium | reverse complement strand
AGCGTAATATTGTTGTAGAAAAATTTCTTGCTATGGAAGGTCATCTCGATGCTGAACAGCTACACGAGAGTCTTCGCTCTGAGGGCCACCAAATTGGACTGGCGACCGTCTACAGAACGCTCAACCTTTTAAAGGATGCAGGGCTTGTCGAACAGCAGAGTTTTGCTGATGGGCGATCGGTTTACGAAGTGCAGTACCCTTGTCGTCATCACGATCATTTGGTCTGTGTCGATTGCGGACATGTCGTCGAGTTTGAAAATGAAGAAATCGAGAGGCTACAGATCCAGGTGGCTGAAGCTTTCGGATTTTCTTTGAGTTCTCATCGGCTTGATCTTTATGGGAAGTGCCAAAAAGAAAATTGTGAGCATCGTAAAAAATGATCGTAGTCACTAGCCACTCTTTGAGCCACTAGGGGGTCCATGTGCAAACCGAAAAACCAAGAAGAAGCCTGCGTGACGCTCTTTATTCAAGTGCCGAAGAACCAACACCAGCTCAGCAAAGATGTGCTCTTTCCTTTGATCGACCATGTTGTCATGGGCGTGGTTATAATATTGCGACAAAAGGGATTTATACGGTCGCTGAATTATGTAGCTGTGTCAAACAATGTCCGATTTGTCTTGGGCATACGATGATTAACGATCATGACTCCGGCATGCGCCCCTGCCGTCAGCCTTCGCCTAATCGAGTCGCGGCGATCATAAATGATTCCCACCTGCCAGCACGATACGCATTCGCTGATTTAGAGCGTTTTGATAATTTCACTGGAAATGGCAAACAGATTATCCAACGAGTAAAGTCTTGGATTAATGAGTTTGTCCCGCACGCGTCAAAAGGAATCATCCTTGGAGGGCCTGTTGGCGTAGGAAAGACTTTTCTCTTAGCTTCGCTCGTTAAAGCTATTGCCCATAAAGGTATTTCGGTTAAGTTTGTCGACTTTTTCCAACTCCTTGCTGAGATTAAAGCAGGCTATAGCGAGAACAAAGCAGACATGTCGATTCTTGCTCCGCTGATCGACGTCGAGGTGTTGGCCATCGATGAACTGGGAAAAGGACGAAACACTGAGTTTGAATTAACCATTCTTGATCAACTCGTAATGGGTCGTTATAACGCAAATAAACCTATCATTGCCTCGACAAATTGTACTTTTCTTGACCAAACTAAACAGTACCAATACAACATTCCGCTCGATCAGGAACCGGGTAGAAAAGGCTCGTTTGAACCAGAGAACTTTGGTTCCTTGGAAAGTCGGGTCGGTAAAAGGATTTATTCACGTCTTCTCGAAACGACCTATACCATGGATTTAACCGGTGCTGACTACAGAAGACGGTGAGGAAGTGGTTTATGACTGAGTCATGTTTGCTTGATTTTCTGTCCAGTCATAGACTTGGTGGAATCCTACCTGGTTTTCCCTTGCGCGATGACCAGCCTGACTTAAGTCAATTGCAGTGTCGTAAGTGTGATGGACAGGGTTGGTATTTTCATGAAAATAGTGCGTCTGTCGTTCATTGCCAAATAAAATCGAGGGTAAAAAGAGTCTCGGAGTTGGCCGAGAGTTTTCAAAAGACCTGGGGTAGACCCTTAAAGCTGTCTGAAATGACAAATCGTCCTTTACCGATCTTTTTTGTGCGCTGGATGGAAGCTTTTCTTGCTGGAAAAGAAAAAAAGGGACGGGCAGTGGCATCGGAAGATGCTGGTAAGCAGCCTAGTCATTTTTGGGATTTAGCTCTTGCCAGTATTTGGCGATTTGGTGTCAATGCTTACGTCTTAAAAATGCCTCAACCAGATATTACCTCAATCCTTGAAGTTAAAGATCTTGCCTCACATCAGGCAAGTCTTGTTTTCGTTGAGGGGATTGGTAAGCTTTGGATGGCTGATGCTGCTTTTGATTTTGAAACGATCGTCAGTTGTTGCGAAAAAGCCGGTTATCCACTGTGGCTTGAGCTTGCCGGCAAAGCGATCGACAGTCATGCGAAGAAAGGCGGCGCGAGTGCGCGAAGAAATCCTTTTTCACGAAAGATTGAACATTTAAAGAAAGGCCCTCAACTTGATTGGCTACCGACAGATTGTCGTTCCCGTTTGGGAGGTCTATGTCAAGGTTTGGAGGGGTTTTCACATAAAGTTAATGCAACCAAAAGTCAGAAAAACGGAAGGATCGATCGATGAAACCAAAATCACCCCACTGGGCTGACACTACAGCTGTCCGCGTGATTAAAACCAGAGGTGAAAAAGATCAATATGTCGTAGCGAGTGGCATTACTCCGAGCGGTAAGGTTCATGTGGGTAACTTTAGAGAGGTGATTACGGTCGATTTGGTTGCGCGTGCGCTCAGAGACCAAGGTGTTAAAGTGCGGTTTATCTATAGTTGGGATGACTTTGATACGTTTCGTAAGGTCCCCAAAAACCTACCAGATCCTAAGTCCTTTGAACCCTATTTGAGGCAACCTATCGCGAGAATTCCAGATCCTTGGGATCAGGCTGAG
Organism: uncultured Oligoflexales bacterium; assembly: GCA_964490675.1. Taxonomy (GTDB): domain Bacteria; phylum Bdellovibrionota_B; class Oligoflexia; order Oligoflexales; family JAWKNZ01; genus CAZBDM01. Next base: position 3,211 of record CAZBDM010000317.1, on the reverse strand, counting down.
ACGTATGCAAAAGGGCGTATCGACTTATTTGAGACAGAGTTAAAAAGCGTCGGTATCCTTCCTGAGTATCTTTATCAGCAGCAACGTTATGGTAGCGGCATGTACGCTGAGGGGATTCGCAAAGCCTTGCAAAACCGTGATGTCATTAAAGGGATTTTAGATCAGCATCGCAAGGAACCTTTGCCAGAGCATTGGTTACCGACATCGATTTACTGTGAGAAGTGTCAGCGCGATGAAATGGAATATGAAAAGTACGATGGTGATTGGGGATACTCTTACAAATGCAAGTCTTGTGGTCACGAAACAACCACAGATATTAGAGAAACGAAGAACCTGAAATTAGCCTGGCGAACCGACTGGCCGATGCGTTGGGCATTTGAGAAAGTTGATTTCGAACCTGGCGGTAAAGACCACTCCAGTCAGGGGGGGTCTTATGATACTGGTAAAGAGATCGTTAAAAAGGTTTGGGGTGAAGAGGCACCTATCTATCTACAATATGATTTTGTCATGATAAAAGGCGGCGCCGGCAAAATGTCGTCGTCTTCGGGAAACCTCTACACATTGGCCGAGGTTTTGGAAGTATACGATCCTCAAATCGTCCGCTGGATATTTGCCAACCAACGACCAAACACCGACTTTTCCATCGCCTTTGATGAGGATGTTATAAAGGTTCACGATGAGTTTGATCGCGCTGAAGCGACTGCTCTTGCTCCGTGTCCAGCAAAACCCGGTAAGTGGCCGGTGATTCGTCGCTCTTATGAACTGTCGACGGTCGATGGAAAAATTCCGCAAGAGCCGCCTTTTCGGCCTGGTTTTCGTGTGTTGTGTAATCAACTACAGATTTGTGATGGGGACATAGAACGAACGCGACAGCGCTATTATCACGACCATATCAAAAATGACTTTGATTTGCAGGCCTTTCAGCGCCGTGCCCAGTGTGCGCTCAATTGGCTGGAGAAACATGCGCCGACTGAGTTTAAATACAGCATTCACAAGTCAGCCGTCGAAGTGCCGATGAATGAAAGCCAGCAGAAAGCTGTTAGCGCTTTGCGTTCACTGATCGAGAGTGAAGATTTGGATGTTGTTGACCCGAAAGAACTTAATCAAAAGATATACGACGATGTTATTCGAGGTGTCCCCTGTGATGCAAAAGAGTTCTTTTCAACCGTTTATCAAAAGTTGATCGGTAGAGATCAAGGACCTAGGTTGCCAAGTTTTTTAAAAGAGATTGGAAAAGAGCGACTGCTTTCGTTATTGTAATGATATGAGTATACATTTCAAACAATTGCTGATTCTCACAGTGATTTCTTTTTTAGTTGTTCAATGTGAGTTTTTGCGGGAGACCGTTGGTCTTGGACCAACCCCTCCAAAAGCGAAGCTCGTTGGGATTTCAGTCAAGAAGGTGAGCTTCCAAAATCTCGAACTTGAGTTCAATATTTTGGTTGATAACCCCAATTTTTTCGATATCGATTTGTCGAAGCTTACTTACGATATCCGGGTGGCTGAGGTCCATCTTGCTAAGGGTGTCCACGATAAAAAAATCACTGTCCCCTCTGAAGAGAAACTAGAAGTAAAACTGCCCTTAACAGTCGATACAAAAAATGCGCTAAAATTAGTCAATCAACTTTGGCAGCATCAAAAATTGATTGCAACCTGGAAAGCGGTCGCTATCTTTGAGACCCCACTCGGAGGTGTTGAAGTGGAGTTTGAGGACAACAAACCGATAAAACTCTAAGTCTTTGAATCGCAAACCCTCCTTGATTGAGTTTGTGGTTTTATAAATTAACTTTTATTGAAGCAAACTAAACGTCGTGCCTTTTGTGCCGATTCTCTTTGTAAGTCTTTAAAAGCATAGAGAGAATCGATGTATAAAAGGATCGTAACCCTTTTCATTTATTTGATTTTTTGTTCCCTATTTCCTAGCGAACTCATTGCCACTGTTAAGAATGACATTCTTGCTCGTTATAAAGTTGTCGGGTTAATCTCGGCAAGTAATCATAAAAATAGTGTTGCAGTGATAAAGGATCAGGAGACCCACAAAACCCTGACCCTCTCAATCGGAATGAAGTTGGCTACCGATCAACTATTTAAAATCACTCAAATCGCCGATCGTGAAGTGACGGTTAGTAACGGTAAAGATTTTTTCACTCTCGATTTTGGTATTCAGCAAGGGCCTGAGGAACAGTTTCAAGCCGTCGAAGAGCTGGTTGAAGGTGATTACTATGAAGAACCAGAAGAGTCAGAAGAAGAAATAGGAGAGGATCAACCGACGGTCATATACAGGGATTCCTCCCCTTCAGAAGATGACCAGGATCGTCTGACATCCATTTACCAAATTTTGTCTAATAGCCAGGCTCCTATTAGGTTGCCGCCTATCATCTCCTCAGAAGACGAAGAGTGGCAACAAAATGATTTTGAGGAGTAATCTCTATACTCTGTTTTCAAACCTCTATGCTTCTTAGCGATTTTAAGTTAACCTTCTAAGACAGTTCACGAAAATAAGGAGGTCATGATGAGAAAGTTTGTTTCAAGTTATTTGTTTTCGGTCGCGTTGAGTATGTTTATTGTTTCTGGAGTAGCAAGTGCAGTCGAATATAAAGTCGACGCCAAGAAGAGCAGCCTCGGTTGGCTCGGAAAAAAAGTCGTAGGTGACACCCACAATGGTACTATCCAAATTAAAAGTGGCATGATCAATTTTAAGGATAACAAAGTAACAGCAGGTAACTTCGTCATTGATATGACAACGATCAAAAATTTAGATTTAAAATCTCCGAAATGGAACAAAAAACTCGTTGATCATTTGAATTCGGACGACTTTTTCAGTGTGGGTAAGCACAAAGAAGCTAAGCTTGTGTTTAAGAAAGCGCAGCTTGTTAAGGGAAAAATGTATCAGGTCTTCGGCGATCTAACCATTAAAGGTAAAACACATCCGGTAAAGTTTACTGCCGATGTTGAAATGAAAGACAAAATGCTGACTGCGAAAGCTAAAGTGACTTTCGATCGTACGATGTATGACGTTCGTTATGGATCAGGCAAGTTCTTTGATAACTTAGGTGATAAAATGATTGCCGATGAAGTTGAACTAGATGTCAATCTAGTAGCGATGAAATCCGCTTCAAAATCTTAATGTTAAGGCGGGCTTTACGCCCGCTTTTTACCCCGGATCCGAATTTCTAGACGGTTGATGTGTTGCTTCGTCGTCGTGAAATCC
>CAZBDM010000316.1:0-5706 GCA_964490675.1 uncultured Oligoflexales bacterium | reverse complement strand
CTGAGCAGGATTTGCGAGCTTGCGAGCAAATTCCGCGCAAGCGGTCAGTAATTATCCGAAGAACTGGGGGTGCCTGATATTACCACGGCTTGGGCTTTAAGGGAGGATTAACGAATTGCCTTCGCTTATGATCGCCTAGAGAAAAATCAGCACCTCTGACAAGATCCCAGTAGAATTTCTCGGCTTCTTTTTTGCGGGTGAAGATAACTTTCGCCTCTCGACGCTCTTTAAGAGCAGGAACGGTATAGCTCACAGTTACGCGATACTTTCCTGAAGGCAGAAACTCAAAAAAGACCTGATTTGCTGTATAACAGTGCGAAGCCTCAGGCATAGACACAAGCCCCACACCGACGACAAGTATCGCTATTAATCTAAATACAGCGCCTTTCACCATTTCTCCCAATCTATTTGTCTTTACATTTCATCGGCTTGAGCCCCTGCTTCTTGAGAGGTCAAAGTTTCCTAGACCGCTGCAAGGTCAAAATGGCTAATGACAAAGCCGACTAATTTAGGTATTAGTAAAGTTTTCAGGCCCTTGCCTGGTATGAAGAGACAAATCCCGTGAGTTTTTGCCCCAAAGGAAGTCAGTTTTAGATGGCAGATTCGAAAGCAGCAGAAAGCAGCCCAACCGCAGAAAAACCAAGTTTTTTTAGTTATGAGAACATTAAATCTCTCGTTATCCTCATCGTTATTGTTTTGGCACTTAGATGGAGCGTTGCGTCTCCTTATCACGTTCCGACGGCCTCGATGGAACCAACGATAAAAGTAGGCGATCGTCTGCTCGCATTTAAACTGTCTTACGATCTTAAGCTGCCCTTTACAGACATCGTCCTGTTAAGCTGGGGAGAAGTCGAACACGGAGACATCATCGTTTTTCGTTACCCTAAAGACACTAACTTGGACTACGTTAAAAGAGTCATCGGCCTTGCAGGAGACAAGATACAAATCATCGATGACACAATATATATCAACGGGGAGGCGCAAAGCCGCGTCGATCACAACCAAGACCGTTCCATCTTAACCGACATCGAAGACAGTAAAGATAAGAAGCTTCTATTCCGCGAAAAGCTTGCCGGCCAAGAACACTGGGCAATGCTTAACATTCCTCAATTTCGTCCTTTCGCTAAGAGCAACTGGCCTCCAAACGGCGGAACTTTCGTTGTTCCCGAGAACTCCGTCTTCGTCATGGGTGACAACCGCGACAACTCCACCGACTCCCGTATCTGGGGAGTTGTTCCTTTGTCTTACGTTAGGGGCAAGGCGCTGTTTGTGATCTGGAGCGTTTATAGCCCGGAAGACAGTAATTGGCCAAAGTTTCGTTTTGACCGCTTTGGTCACGTGTTAGACGGTTAACTCAGCAAATTTGATAGCTTATCAACTTTTATTAAATCATTCGTCAAGCATTTCTTGGTAGAACCCGAAGAGTTTTTTGTCAAAGGAAGAACACCGGGGGGCAGTGAAACTGCTCAGAAATGGGAGATAGAATGGGCGTAGAATGTTTATTTGTAAGAGATTTCTGGGTAGGTGACTCCCGCGATGGCAGCCTTGTCAACGGTGAAGGGCTTCATTATTTTAAAATGTTACCTCACGGTCAAATTATCGAAGCTTACGAAACCTACGAACGCGATGATGGAGAATTGGTCGTCACCCCCATGCCAGAAATGCTCGACGTTAACTGGATGGAAGACTTAGGCTTCGAGGATCTCGAAGCGCTAGATTCTGTATCTGAAAGGGAGTTCAAAAGAGTCAGAGAAAGTGCCGACCATCCTCAAACGATGGCCTGCTAATAGATTCTACTCAAGCGACATCTTCCATATCGCCAAAAGGAGCACGTGCCATTTCTCTTTGAGAGATAACGTGCTTGAACCAACTATGTGCTTGTTCAATAAGCCACTTATGAGCTGGGTACTTTGCCGGTGGGATTTGCTCTTCACAGAAGTCAAGAAACTCTTGTTCATTGGCGTCAGGATGATTATTCACCCATTTTTTGATTGTTCTTTTAAAATTGTTCGTATCGACCATATGTGCCTCGATCCTTTAAAGCTCTTCGCTTTTAAAAATCATCCTGACTTCTGAAGCGATTAATCTTTGCCGTGAAGCATCTTGTTCACTATACTGACGCTTTCGGACTGCTTACCAGGACCTTTAGGCAAAATCTTCCCACGTGAGGAATCTTATGACTACTCCCAAACTCTTATCTCTCGAGGATATTATCGATAAAAGCGAGCTTTTGCATGCCTCTCAATTTCCAGATGAGGTGTTTCACTTACTCGGAAAGTCCTTAACTGAATGGCTAGACCATTTTCTTTCTGAACGAGATTGTCGTGATCAACCGGTCGTCAAAGGCCAGGTCGACGAAGGGGCTATCTTGCGCGGAGCGGTCTTTATCGACGAAGGAGCTGTCGTTGAACCGACCGCTTTTATCCAAGGACCTTGTTATATTGGGCCCGGCTCGCAAGTTCGTCATGGTGCCTATATTAGGGGTTCTGTTTATGTAGGTAAGAACTGCGTCGTCGGTCATGCCACAGAGGTGAAAGGGTCTTGCTTCTTTGATGGGGCGAAAGCCGGACACTTCGCTTACGTGGGCGATTCGATTTTAGGACGCATGGTAAATTTGGGCGCAGGCACAAAACTCGCCAACTTAAAGTTTAAAAACAACGAAGTACAATACATCGACCCAATGACAGGCAAGAAAGTTGCCAGTGGCTTGCGAAAGTTCGGCGCTTTACTTGCGGATGATGCACAGACAGGTTGTAACAGCGTGCTCTCCCCCGGAACGATCTTAATGCAAAAATCGATCGTCGCTGGTTGTGTTCATTTCCACGGAACTCTTAAAACAGGAATCGCGCGCTGAAATTTCAGCGCAATTCCTCTCTCCTTTCTCCCCCAAGAGTTCTAATCTTTTTTATTTTTACTGCCACCATTTTTTTACTTTCGAGCTGACTACTCAGCCAAATTTTTTGTTTACAGCGACAGATTTTCCATAGTAGGGTTTCGTTAGATTAAACAAATATCAGTTGTATTTTGTAAATGAGGCGAGACGTTTTGCATTGATGCAATCCATTTACTCGCCGATTTCCAAGGAGGAGCGAGGCTTATGCGTTCGCAAACAGGGAAGTTTATTACAGCCATTGGTTTAGGGATTCTGGGCTTATCTTTTACGGCTCAAAACTCACATGCTGCCGAGTATGTCGTCAAGCTAAAGAACTACAAGTCACTTGAGTCTAGCTTTACGTCTTCACTAACAGGCATGGGAGCAAAGATTGTCGATCAACATGAAATTGGTAGCCTCATCAAGATTGAAACAGGTGATAGAAGCATCAAGTCTGAAGCACAGCTCTTCCTAGACTTAAAGCAACACTCTGACATCGAATATATCGTTCCTAATATCAAATTTCATGCTATCGATCTTCCAAACGACCCGAAGCTTTCTGAGCAGTGGTCAGTAGAAAAAGTCAAAGCAAGTGGTGCGTGGGACATCAATAAAGGATCTCACGAAGTTGTTGTCGCTGTGATCGATACTGGTATCGATTGGAAGCACGAAGACCTTAAAGCACAAATGTGGGAAAACACTGATGAGATCCCTGGAAATAACCAAGACGACGACAACAACGGTTTTGTTGATGACGTACGCGGTTGGGACTTCCACGGTAACGACAACGATCCAATGGACGAAACATCTTCACGTAACCCAGGTCATGGAACTCACTGTGCTGGTATCGTTGGAGCAGCAGGCGACAACTCAACAGGTATATCAGGTATGATCCAGCAGGTGACCATGATGCCGGTTCGCTTCCTCGGTGCCGATGGTTCAGGCGATCTTATGGCCGGTGCAAAAGCAATCGATTATGCTGTCGAAAACGGTGCCCATATTATCTCTGCAAGTTGGGGCGCAGCCGTTCCTGAATCAGCGGTAACACCGATCATCGAAGCGATTACACGCGCTAAAGAGAAAGGCGTCATCTTTGTTGCAGCGGCGGCAAATGACGGTAAAAATAACGACACACGCGCAGTCTTCCCTGCCAATGCTGCCGTAGAAAATGTTATTAGTGTTGCAGCGTCTGGCCCAAGTGACGAGAAGCCTTCTTGGTCAAACTTTGGTAAAGCTAAAGTACACCTTGCCTCTCCAGGTCTCGATATCTTCAGTACACTTCCTGGCAATAAGTACGGCAAACTTTCTGGAACGTCCATGGCAACTCCACTTGTCGCAGGACTTGTTGCTCTTATGAAAGCCGAAGCAGATGCTAACGGCCTTAGCCTCGATGGTCAGCAAATGCGCTCGATTCTTCAAACAACTGGCGCAAAGGTCGCCATCGAAACAGCTTGTGACTGCCGTGTCGACTCAGAAAAAGCGGTTGCTGCCATTCGCGACCAAAACCTTACAGTCGTCCCAGCGGCTGCTTCGATTGCAAAAGACGCAACCCTTAACTTCTCTGGGTTTGGCGGCGAAGGCCCTTACACTTTCACGTCATCTAACCCTGATGTGGCGAGTATTACCGAAGCAGGTGTACTTACCGCTAAAGCCGAAGGTAACACCCAGATCACTATTAAGGACGCAGCAGGTAGCACTGCCGTTTCTAAAAATATCTATGTTGGCTTTACCCAAGGGGGCGGTGCTGAGTGTCCACTAGGTGATCCTCTTACTTGTCAGTTGATGTGTCTTATTGACCCCACCCAACCTTGGTGTGAAAATGGCGGTGGTCTTCCGGGCCTTTGAGAAACGACAATAATCAAACCGCACTCCATGTGTCTTTGATCTGGCAGGACTTTTTCGAAAGTCCTGCCTTTTGTCTTTATTACCTTAGGTTTCAAAAACCCTTTGATTATTTGCAAGAAGCTGAAACGACTATTTAGACACAGGAGCCAGCCTTGAGATGACTCCTGTGTGATGTCACAAGAATTGTCAATTGAACAATAGCTTGACAAAGTCAAACACTTATCTCTCTGATTTTCTTACACAATAGCCTCTCCAGTTTGGTACATCTCTTGTATTCATTAAATCATTGAAACTTACAGAGAGAGACAAAGAGGATCTATGATGAACAAATTAAAATTTTTTATACCCCTACTCTTTTTATATGCTTGCGGCTCTAACGAGGATCGGCAAAGTCAGTTAAATCAGTCAGAAAATGTGATGAGTAGCTTATCCGGTTACGCCAAAATCTGGAATGGCAACACACCAGAGGATATCAAAACGAAGTTACCAGCGATCTTCGCAAGAGGCATTACAAGTGTAACGCCCGTGACTTTCTGTATGAAAACATACAATAGTTATGTCAGAGAACATCCTCATGTCACTCCTTTCAAACAAAAATCAACCTTGATCATCTGTATCAAGGACAAGATGAAGTTTCTCATAGATCAGGCAATTGAGTCGCCCCCTACAGACACAGCCAATGAAGATAAAGACTATGGTAAACTTTGGTCCTATAACAAACCTTTTGACCTGATGAATCCTTATCTGATCAAAATTGCGCTTCTTGAAAATGGCTCGGAATTCACTGGAGGTCCATATTTAGCTATGAAAGAATGCTACGATCAGCATCTTCATGATGGCACAATTGAACAATGCCTCGCACCCCACACAGATCAGTTGGTCGACGATATCTTAGCCGATCCAAAGACTCCGGATCCGAAGTACGTTTCTGCTAGATAAAGTTTGTTTATTTGCATCGGGTAGATCTGTCTATGTCATCGTCAGCAAGC
>CAZBDM010000315.1:2465-5739 GCA_964490675.1 uncultured Oligoflexales bacterium | reverse complement strand
TGACATGACTAGGGTCACTGGGAGCAGCAATAGTCACAAGTGCTTTGACTTCATCAATTTGATGGCCGGCAGATAGCACTGCTGCGCCTCCAAGACTATGTCCTATAAGAATCTCCGGAGCTTTGTAGGATTGACGCAAAAAGTCAGCAGCCGCCAAAAGATCTTCGACATTGGAAGAAAAATTTGTATTTGAAAAATCACCATCACTGTTGCCAAGACCAGTAAAATCAAATCTCAAAACGGCAAAACCTGATTTTGTTAATGCTCTACTTATTCGCGAAGCTGCTGCTATATCTTTAGAGCACGTAAAACAGTGTGCGAAGAGAGCATATGCTTTAATATGACATTCAACAGGTAACTCTAATCTCGCCGAAAGGTCGGTTCCAGAAAAATTCTTAAAGACTACTTTTTCTGATTTATGGTGCATTAAATCGATCCTTTCCTATGGAATATAAATGCTTGGATGACCAAAAAAATAAAGGTCGCAAAGACACCAGCCAACATAATAAAAAGTTCGATACCTGGTCCCTCTCCCCTTAACCTTACTCGAGAGTCAAGCATAAAAGCGACAATTAGTGGCGCAGCAAACTGATTAGCAGTAAGGATTGTAAAAACGAGCTTGTTGAGATGACTTGCGGAAAGAAACTTCCAGAGAAATAAATCTTTATTGGAAAGCACAGCAACGATTGCAAAGTTTCCCATAAACGCCATTTCAAAAATACTGATCCCAGAGCGCGGATCGATATCGGAGCTAATATAGTAAGGGTGCTCAAGCCAGTGCCCGAGAAGACTAATTCCGCCTGGTAGGAGAGCCATTAGAAGAAGTAGATCGTCTATTATAAAAGCCGATTCGGGAGTTTTTCTGAAAATAACTAGCATTTCGTAGAGACTAAATAATATCAGTCCAGTAGAAGTCATGATTGATGTAGGAACAACGGTTGGCATTGATTGTAGAAAAAGCTGAGGTACTAAATACTGTACCATAATTGACGACAGGTTCCCTCCTATAACAATGACAAGAAGCGCCATTGTCATTGGCTTTGACCAGGTTTCAAAAAGACGGTCCGAAAGCCTGCTACCAGACATCAGAAGCAGTGAAAAAGATGTAAATGGTGACAACACCGGTTCCGTATCTGAATAAAACAGTCCTTCACCTGTCGCCCAGAAAGAAAGGGTAACGAGACTACCAAAAAAAATGAGCCCATCGAGGGCAAGCGTCAAGCTTCTCAAAAATTTATCGGGAATCATGTCAATATCTACCTCGCGAGGGGCTAAATTTCATTGTAACGAGCTTACAAATCTACTAATGTCCAATTATCAAACAAGATTAGGAAGACAAAGCTCTTTTTCGCACGTAAACCTAAACGTTATTTTTCACTTTAAAAAGAATGTTCAGCACTTTGCCAGTTATGGGAGCCAGAATGAGCAAAGGATCAATCAAACACCAAATCGTCATTATCGGCGGTGGAACTGCAGGCATAACAACGGCTGCTCGCCTAAGAAATAAAAGCAAATCTCTCGACATTGCTATCATCGACCCAGCTGAAAGACACTATTATCAACCCTTCTGGACCCTCGTTGGGGCCGGTATTTCTACTGTAGAGAATACCGCTAAAGATATGTCTTCACTCATTCCAAAGGGAGTCACATGGATTAAAAAAGCAGTCGATGCTTTTGATCCCGACAATAACAAAATCAAAACAGTCGACGGCACCGAAATAACCTATGACTACCTAGTGATAGCACCAGGTATTCAGATCAACTGGCACATGATTAAAGGTCTTAAAGAGACAATTGGTAAAAATCATGTCACTTCCAATTATTCAAAAGACTACGCTGAGTACACCTGGCAGTGCCAAAATGAAATAAAGCAAAAGGGCAGCGGAATCTGCCTTTTTACTCTGCCTAACACGCCCGTTAAGTGCGCCGGGGCTCCCCAGAAAGTCATGTACTTAGCTGAGGATTTTTTCAGGAGAGCAGGGTTGCGCGATACTGTTGAAATCCACTTCTGTACATCAGCACAAAAGATTTTTGGTATCCCGAAATATGCAGAAGCATTGACAAAACAAGTCACAACCAGAGGAATTATTCCGCATTTTCATCATAATTTGATCGAAGTGGACGGCCCAAATAAAATCGCCAAGTTTCAACATTTAGAGACCGGTGAAACGATTGAAATGAAATTTGATCTGCTTCATGTTGCTCCTCCAATGAGTGCACCTGATTTTATTCAAAAAAGCATCGTATCTACAGACTCGCCGGAGACAGGATCAGTGCAATCTAGCTGTGGAATCGCCAATCCTGATGGTTGGGTAGATGTTGAAAAGTACACTCTTCAGCACAATGTTTATAAGAACATCTTCTCATTAGGCGATGCCAGTAGTTTACCCACATCCAGAACCGGCGCCGCCATAAGAAAGCAAGCGCCTGTTTTGGTAGAGAACCTGCTGGCAGCAATGAACGACAAACCACTGACCGCTAAATATGATGGCTACACCTCTTGCCCTCTCGTCATGAGTTACGGCACACTCATTCTTGCCGAGTTTGACTATGACGGAAATCCGGCGGAAACATTTCCCTTCGATCAAGCTAAACCACGTTGGAGCATGTATCTACTTAAAAAGTACATACTACCAGTGCTTTATTGGTTTGGAATGCTCAAAGGCAGGGCTTAAGAAGCTAGATTCTTTGGTGATCTTACCCCGAAAATGATTAGGACTGATCCCATATCGAGACGTTAAAAGACAAGTAGCTTTTCATGTTTCATTTTGAAATGTCGTGAACGTGAGTCTAATCTACTGTGATTACTATATTAATTATTACAAATAAAGCTTCCACCTAATGTTGTCGAATAACCTCCTGTTCTTGTATCGAGTAGACTGGGGGCTTCTATGCTTTCTGAAAGACAATTTAGACTGATATCAGGCGCGATTTTAATTGCTGTTTTAAGTTTTGACTCAGCATTAGGTTTAATTATTTTCGCTTCATACATCAGCTTCGAAGCGATCACGAACCTTAGGCTTCCGCTTGTCTTTTCTATAATTGACCAAAAAATCAAGCACGAGGACCGGTCCTCGATAAAGATTAACTTTGGGCTTAGGCACTTCGAAGCTGAAAGAGGAATGCGTGTGGTACTGGCAGCGATTTTATTTGGCTCGCATTTTTTCGCCAGAGATCTTCTTTGGTTCTTACCATGGTTTACCGCACTTGCTCTTTTCTTTTCAGGTATGTCAAACTTTTGTCCGATGGTGATGAGCTTAAAGAAAATGGGGCT
>CAZBDM010000315.1:1113-2455 GCA_964490675.1 uncultured Oligoflexales bacterium | reverse complement strand
GGCTGACTTAATCTCGACTAAATAAGTGAAATATGAATGTTGATGTTGAAAAAGTGATGCAAGAATCAAAGCTTGATAATCAAGACTGGGAGAAGAAGTGGCAAGGTCAAATTTCCCTGCGCATTTCCGCAACCATTCAATGGATTATTTTCGTCATAGGCTTCGTTCTTGCTGTCGTATACAGCAACAATGCGGAAAACAGTTTCGATGAAAAAAGAAAAGAAGCACACCTCTCCTTCGCCATGATCGTAGCCGAGAAAATTTCCACAAGGCTCGATGACAAAAGTGCAATCAATAAAATTCTCAACGAGGTTGCAGGCCAGGAAAAAATCCCGTATGTCGAGCTCGATCTTAAGGGATCAAGTTATAGAATCGGTGAATTGGATAACAAGCTTGTCAAATACGATTTAGTCTTCCCTATGACAGCAAAAACTGGCGAATCTCAAAATCTAAAATTTAAGATTTACGCAAAAGATCCGAATATTGCGGTTTCTCTTATTAGAATTAAAATTATGCTGATTTTGGGAGCTGTACTAGCAGCCCTAGGGCTCGTTATGGATTTCGTTATTAGACAGTACCTTTATAAGCCTCTCAAAGATCTTGTAAAGACGATTAATCAGGTGCAAGCGGGTGACATGGATCTACGCCTTACTTCAAACAGCAGTGATGAGTTTGGCGATATTTCAGCGTTTTTCAATCAAATGCTTGACCAAGTAAAAGCTAGACAAGACCACCTTGAAGAAACTAATAAAGAGCTTAGGATTCATCGTGATCATGCTTTAAAAGCCAACCAGGTAAAAACCCAGTTTCTCGCCAACATGGGCCACGAAATCAGAACACCTTTGACCTCTATCATTGGCTACGCCCAACTCATTGCCGGTGGCGAAGAGAACCTCAAAAAGAAGCAAAAAGAAGACTTAGCAGCAACCATCGTAAGGAACGCTCATCACCTTTCAAAAGTCATAAATGACATACTTGACTTCTCTGACTTGGAGGCTAATAAACTCGACGTAAAAAGTGAGAAGCTAGACTTATTTGAAATCTTAAATGATATTCAGTCAATCTTTCATTCAATGGCCAAAGACAAAGGCATTGATTTTTATATCATTGAATGCTTCCCCGTACCCCATTACATCAAAAGCGATGCAACCCGATTAAAACAGATTCTGATAAATCTCATAGCTAATGCATTCAAATTTACCGAAAAAGGTCACGTCAGCATTATTTTGAATTGGGATGACGACACCAATACGGTTGGATTTTGTATCGAGGATACCGGTATTGGTATTTCAAAAGATAAACAGGCGGTCATCTTTGAAGCCTTTTCACAAGTGGACCTGAC
>CAZBDM010000315.1:0-1103 GCA_964490675.1 uncultured Oligoflexales bacterium | reverse complement strand
CGCGGAAATTTGGGGGTACTGGCCTTGGTTTATATATAACCAAAAAGCTTGTCGAAGCTCTTGGTGGAAACATTCAATTTTTCCCCGCTGAAAACGGAGGAAGTAAATTTATTTTTAATGTTGACGCTGGACAAGTTCAGCCGGAGGACATGATCACAAAAAGACCGGCAACTTATAAGCCACCAGAAGATTATCACTTTAACAAGCTCTCAGAAATGAAAGCAAAGGTGCTATTAGCAGAAGACTCTAAAGATATTTATCAGTTGCTAAATTCGTTCATAAGCTCTTACACACCGCAAATTTCTTTGGATATTGCCCCCGATGGTCGGTCTGCCTTGAAGATGGCAAGCGCTAACGACTACGATCTTTATCTTCTAGATATCCAGATGCCAGAGATCAGCGGTGACAAACTCATTCGACTCCTCAGGAATCAAGGCATTCAAAGCCCAATCATCGCTGTCACTGCCAATGCAATGAAAGAGGACCTTGTAAAATATGAAGAGCTTGGCTTCGATCACTGTTTGCCAAAACCATTTGCTTTCGAAAAGCTACTCAATGTTTTTGAAACCTACATTGGCGGGAAAATTAATCTTGATCGTACTATTGAAAAGAAAAAAGAATTTAATGGAAAATACCGTGCAACCATTGAAAAGGCTGCACGAAAATATGCCAACAATATTCCAGAAGTGATTTCCGACCTAGAAAACTATCACCAACAAGAAGATTGGGACAAAATTCTAAAACTTGCCCACAAGACTAAAGGGACGGCCGCTTTTATCAAGCTTGAAGATCTTAGTATGGCTGCAACGGTCTTATTTTTTACTATTCACGAAGGAAAAACTGACGACTACGAATCTCACTATCAAGATTTCCTTGCCACGTTAAAAGAAACCGAGCAAACTTTTAAGTCAGCTGCCTAAAGACCTAGATATCATTTGGGAAGAAGTCTTCAGACCAACTTGGTTGTTGACAAGCTTTTCTCGATTCATCCTTCCAACTCTCGTAAACAGCTGCAAGCCTTGCATAATAAAGCCACATGTTATGATCTTTTGCGTTACCGATCCATTTACCAATCATCAGGCCGAGATCTTTACCAAGTTGTG
>CAZBDM010000314.1:0-5759 GCA_964490675.1 uncultured Oligoflexales bacterium | reverse complement strand
CAATCAGTTAAAGAATGTCTATGACGGTAATGCAGAAAATATGTCTACAATTGAGGATTTAATTAACAAATGGATCAAAACAAGGGAGAAGCTGCTTGGATCAGCGGTGGCTGGGTTTCTCGATGAATCAAAAGAAATAGAAATTAATGAAAACGAACCGATATTAAAAGAGCTTAAGCTCCGAACGCAAGAGCTAAGTGTTGTTGCCCGTGATGAAGCTAAAGATTTTTATGAAATTGTCCAAAGGGAAGGTGTTTTAGCCTTGTCTTTCGCTTGGGGGTTTATGGGGCTAGCTATTATTCTTTTCATCGGCTTAGCTTACTTTTGTATCCAGACTATTGTTCCACCTCTCAACAAGACAGTAGCGATGATCAAAAAAATCTCGGAAGCCGATTTCTCTGAAAAACTTGATATGAACAGCAAATGTGAGATTGGGAATCTCGCTCTGAGCATAAACAAAATGGTTGACGACCTCAGTGGAATGATCAGAAAAATTCAGCTAAATGCGAGAACGATAAAAGAATTCTCTGAGGATCTAAGGGCTTTTTCTTCAAGCCTTGTAACGACGTCTTCAGATGTCAATGATAAGTCGACTTCCATTGTTGAATCCACTGAGGTTGTTTCTCTCAATATCAATACGATGGCTTCTACTGCTGAACAAATGAGTGTTAATACCACTAATATTTCTTCTGCTGCTGAACAGATGAGTGTCAATATGGATTCAGTGACAAAATCTATTGCCCAGCTTTCTGAAACGATCAATGAGATTTCTTCAAAGACGAAAAGTACTCTGGAAGAAACAAAAAGTGCCACTGAAGTCTCTACAGAAGCTAAAGATGAGATCTTCGGACTTGGAGAGGCAGCTCTCCAGATTGGTGACGTCACCGATGTCATTAAAAGAATAGCCGAACAGACCAACCTTTTGGCTCTTAATGCAACCATCGAAGCGGCCTCTGCTGGGGAAGCTGGTAAAGGCTTTGCAGTTGTTGCTAATGAGATTAAAGAGCTCGCTAACCAAAGTGCAAAGGCTGCTGAAGATATCGCCGGAAAGATTACTCAGATTCAAACAAGCACTAACCAATCGGTAGAACGAATCACACAGATATCTGGTGTGGTTGCTAAAGTATCAGATTCTGTTTCAGACATCACAAGTGCCGTTCAAAACCAATCTAAGTTTGCTGAAGACATCAAAGAAAACATTAAGCATGCAAACATTGGGGTTAATGATGTTGCTAACTCAATTTCAGAAGTCGCTTCGGCTGCTGGTGATGTTTCAAAGAATGCAGGTGAGGCGGCGAAAAGTGTCGATATGGTTGGTAGCAGCATAGTTGTCATGAAAAAAGCTGCCCATTCAGGTAGCGAAGATGCGAAAAGTCTTGAAAGAACCTCTTCAGAGCTTAACCAAATCGGCACAGAGCTCGAAGAATCGATGCAGAAATTCAATCTTGCTTCGTGATCACATTCACCCGCCATTCAGGAAAACGTCCTCGAAGGCTTTACTTTAGTGACTGGCTTTTGGGGACATCTTTTCTTTTAAAACCGCGCCATATTTTTCTAAAAGCTGAGATTCCGAAATTTTGAGCTCTTCAGCTTCTTCGTTATCCTGATAATTAATGACAGTGAATCCAAGTGCTGCGGCTGCGGCGAAGCTGGAAATTGCGGTGATGGCTAAAATGGTTCGGGCAAGAACAAGTAATTTCACAGTTTACTCCTATTGTGACGACCCTTGTAGTCACGGATAAAGCAGCAAAAAACATGCCCTAGAAAAATCAAGTAATTCTAGGGCGATAGACTGTATAATATTTTTACAGATTAGTACTTTGGTGACATTTCTTTGAACTTACGGGCGTTCTTAATCAGCTCACCTCTCGGTTTCGGTGACTTTTTCGCATCGTTATAAAGATAAATTGCTAAAGAAGCTTCTTTGTCTGCTTTGAAGCCGTTTCGGAAGCTTTGAATAAATTCTTTCTTAGAGATTTTTTTGACTTCTGCTGCGACCTTTTTGCGGTAGTCAAATTGACCTTCCAACACGATTGCTTCAGAAATTAACGTCGAGAGTTTTTCGTCGAAGGTTTTCTCTTTTTCTTCGAGCTTTCTTATGATTGCTGCTTTGTACCCGTCAAACTCTTTATCTGTCATCTTATCCAGGTCTTTTTTGGTCTTCTCGATAAAGTCGTAGGCTCTTTTTGATATCTCTTCTGGGCTATACTTGTCCGATTGCACGGCGAAGTAAAGTCCTAAGACTTTTTCTTTAGCATTGAGACCCGAAAAGACTGCATAACCAAGTTGCTGTTTGGTCCTTAGCTCACCATAAAATGGTGCATGGATGTGGGTCGCTGCAATTTCTAAGAGAGCATGGAGTTTAGGTGTTCTTTGGCCAAACTGTACGAGAGAGATCCAAGCCGTATTATTGATATCAGACTTGAAAGCATAGACGAGAGGTTTGCCGCTTGGTAACTTCACAGTTCTGTTACGGAAGAACTTTTTCTTCGATACTGGTTTCGCTTTAAGCGTAGCTGGGAAGCTCAAAATAGCTTGTTTGAGTTTTTCAGCATTGAGATTACCGTAGGCAGCACCTTCAAGAGAAATTTCTTTGTAGATTTCTTTAACGAACTTCTTCACTTCATCGAGGGTGACGCTTGATAGCATGTCGACATTTTTATCGTCTGGATTAAAGTAACTGTGAGGGTGAATCATGCGATCGTCGGTAAGATAGCGAGCTTGGTAAAATGCTTGTCGATAAGCGGCATCATGCTTCATATTTAGGATCACTCTTTTGAGTTCATCCTTTTGGTTCTCAAAGCTTTTCTGGTCGATGTCAATGTCGGTGAGCTTTTCTGACATTGCTTTCATGAGGCGAGGAATGTTTTCAGAATAACCACTAAAACTAAGTCTGATACCTCGATCCTGTCTGACAATACTAAAGTTTAACCCCGCCTGACTAATCGGATACTTCCATTCATTAAGTTTATGCTTCAAAGAGAGGTAATATAAGACGGCTAACATCTTTTCACGTGGGGTGCGATTAACCGCCTCACTAAAAAGAAGAAGAGATACACTTGCTTTTGGAAGTCTGAACTCCTCGTCTTTTTGAAACCAGAATTGCCCCCATTTGTTGTCGATTATCTTTTCAGGTTTGGCTACCTTGGCGCTAGGTAATAAAGCGAGATTTTTGGGAATAAACTCATTTGGCTTCGGGTAGTGAAGCGCGTCTAAAAGTTTAACATCCTGCCATGTTTTCACTTGCTCCTTCGAGAACTTTTCGGTTCGGTACTCCGTGCCATAATACTGTTCTTTTTTATTACCTTTGACATCTTTGTGGATCAGCATCGCATATAAATTATTAGGATTAATGAGATCCACAAAGCGTTTAAAATCTTGTGGTTTATACTCAAAAAACAAATAGGAATTTTTTTCTATTTCAAGAGGTGGATACCTCTGCATAAGATTAGCAAAGCGGGAAGCGACCCACCCGCCTTCTTCGTGTTCACGGTAAGTGAAATCGATTTTAGCCATTGTCGCAAGCTCATCATAAAGATGCTTTTTATAGCCTTCTTTCTGCAGCATTTTTACGTAAGAAAAGAAGTAAGAGATGACCTTGTCGTATTCCTTAACACCCAACTCAGTAAGAGTGATGGTTATGTCGAAAAGAGAGGCGTGAGTGTAGCTCATCGCTCCTGCACTAAGACCTGTTGCTAAATTTTGCTTTTTTAGGAGCGACAGTAGCGAACCTTCTCCTTCGTGTCCAATGAGATGGGCAATCGCATTGAAAGGTTTTGATTTCCAGTAAGGAAATCCACTGGGAGCGGGAAAGCTTAACTGTAATTGTCTGATATCTTTTACTGACTTGGCGAAAGTGATCTTCGGCATTTCATCTTTTGCGAAGATCTCTTCATCATAAATATGCTGCTTTCTCTTAATGTTAGGAATTGCTGCAAAGAGCTCTTTTGACCATTTTTGCATTTTATCGAGCGGATAAGGACTAAGAAGGACAAGATTCATGATGTTTGCAGAATATTCGCGCTTATAGAAATCGATGATATCTTGTCGTGAAGCGTTTTCCAGGGTGTCTATCGAACCTGTCGCAAAATAGGTTTGCGGGTGCCCTTTTTTCATTTCAGCGCGGGCAAGTTGGCGGGTGCGCCATCCATCGTCTAAAAGGTTTTTCTGGTGTTCAGAGTTGACAGCATTGAGTTCTCGTAAAACGAAATCAGGATCAAACTTAGGTTCTGTGAAAAACCGTGAAAAACGATCAAGAGCACCTTCGTAAGCGTCGTGATTCACCTCAAAGAAATAGTTGGTGTATTCACGAGCTGTGTATGCATTGCTGTAGCCTTGGTTCGCTTGCAGATATTTACTATAACTGTTGGGGTCCGGGTATTTTTTGGTGCCGAGGAAAAGAAGGTGTTCGAGGTAGTGAGCTACTCCTAGTTTGTCAGGCGGGTCTTGCATGCTACCAGCAGAAACGCACATCGCCGCCGCTGACTTGTTGAGCTCTGGGTCAGATATCAGAAGAACCTGTAGTTCGTTGTCAAGCTTAAACGTGCGAAATGTTCTTTTGTCTCCAGGTTTTGAAGCTGTCATAGAGGATTTTCCTGGCTTAACGTGAATGAGTTCGTTAGCCAAAGTCGCTCGGCTAAAACCCATCGAGACGATTGTAACTATCTGTAATAAAAGTAACTTCTTCATTAATCTTCCTATCAAGAAATAAGCGATCGCTAATGCCCCGCACTAGTACCATCGGAACGTGAGTCGGAAACCCCAACCCAACCGTTCTCGATTTTGCCTATAGCTTGTACATCTCCGAGGGGAAATCTTGTGATTTCAAGATTATACCCCATTTTCTTTAGCTTTCCTTTTACTTCTTCAGAGAGTCCTTTTTCTTCATAGTAAACCTTGTCGGGGAACCATTGGTGGTGGATACGGTGGGCATGGACGGCATCAACGAGCGGTAGGTTAAAGTCGATGACATTGATAATCGTTTGCAAGACTGCCGTTATAATTCTTGAGCCGCCCTTTGCTCCGAGAACAAGAAAAACTTTTCCATCCTTGTCAAGAACGATTGTCGGCGACATGGATGACAGCATCGTTTTCTTCGCTGCGATAGCGTTAGCTTCTCCCCCAAGAAGACCAAATGCATTAGGGATGCCAGGCTTTTTAGAGAAGTCATCCATCTCGTTATTAAGCATAATACCCGTTCCTTCTGCTACGACCCCTGAACCAAACGACGTATTGATTGTTTGGGTGGTCGAAACCGCGTTGCCAAATCGATCTACCACTGATATGTGCGTTGTCGAATGAGACTCGTAAGCTGCAGGGTTTCCTGCTTTGAGGCTTTTGGAAGGAGTGGCTTTAAAAAAATCAAAACTTTTCCGTAGGCTCTTGGCATATTTCTTTGAGATTAATCCCTTTACCGGAACCGACACAAACTCAGGATCGCCGAGATATACCGAGCGGTCGGCATAAGCTCTGCGCATTGCTTCTGAAAGCAGGTGAATAGACTTTTCTGAGTTGTGCCCAAATGCAGCGAGTTGGTCTTCTAATAACATATTTAAAATTTGTACGATGTGAATACCGCCAGATGACGGTGGTGGCATTGAATAAACTTGAAAGCCTCGGTATTCACCTTTTATGGGAGTATGACTTTTAGTCCGATATTGGCTCAAGTCTTCTTCTGAGATAAGCCCATTTCCTCTTTTCATTTCACTGACGATTGCTTTAGCAATCCAGCCCTCATAGAACGCCTTTTTCCCTTCTGT
>CAZBDM010000313.1:0-5784 GCA_964490675.1 uncultured Oligoflexales bacterium | reverse complement strand
TGCCCATCTCAACATTTACGAGCTGTAGGTTCTGACTCGCAAGAGACTCTTGCAATTTGGCAAGATCTGCTCCGAGAAGAGACTTAACCTTGTCAGATGAAGACAGAAGCCGGAGCGATACCTGCTCTCCTTCCACCTGAACAGCAAGAGCGAGTTGGCCGAGCTCTTTTGAACCAAGATCAACCATGACGGCACCGCCTCCTTGCTTAATAAGCATCTGAGCTTTATGAATCACTTTATCAGCAGCGCTTGTTTGATCGACTTCTGGGGTAGCTAAGCTCTCATTTGCTTTTAACGCCTGGGAGAAGGTCGCCGTTGAAGCTAGCCCCGCTTCGTTTGGTTTTAGTTCCGACTTAAATGAAGAAAACTCCCGAGACTCTCCAGAAAGATTGTCACTGAAATCCTCAGAAAAGCCGCGTTCAGAAAGATCTCTTTCGACAACAAAACCATCATCAAGTGTGATGCCGTTAGAAATATCTTTACTCAAGGTTAAATCGACTTTACCGGTCTCTGAAAGGCGCCCGTTTTTAAAGCTTGCTCCAACAAAGTTCGTATCAAGAGAAGCTTCTGAAGAAGGACTGAGCTGTGAAGCGAGATCCTCTTTTACCTCAGAAAGACCAACGTCTACGCCGCCGTTTTTAGACAATGCATCTTTATCAAACTGCATACGCGCCAGCATTTCGTTGATACTATTTGCTTGAGCGCTGCTTTTAGTTTGTCCAGACGCGGCAGTCGTCGTTTGCGACAAGTCGACGACTCTTTTTGAGGAGAACTGTTCAGAAAGTCTCTCGTAAGGATTGTGATCAACCCTTTCAGCTGTCAGCTTTACTCCAGAATCGACTTGCTTTTCAAAAGTCCCATCAACCGTGGTCGCAGCATCAACCTGCATTTTTGAACTCAACTCACCTGCATGAGTTGCATCACTGGTAAGAGTATTTTGACTAGAAAAGCCGGCTCCAGAAAACTGCGCGCTATGTTGACCGCCATTTAAGCCATTAGCCATGGAAAGAGACTGCGGCGCGCCAGTGGGAGGTACGCCCTGCGCATGAAGGGCTGGCTTTTGTGAAAGAGACGAGAGCTTGATATCACCGCCCTTTAAAGGGCTATTTGCGCGCAGAGCCTCGGCCGCCGTGGCTCCCGCTACTGCCGACTGAACACCTAGTTTTCTTTTGTTTTCTTCTTCTGCAGTAATCGGGCTTTGCGCTTCTAAGGCATTAACCGCCTCGCCTCTAGCCTGATTTTTTGCGCCAAAAACACTCGCTTTAGCGATATATTTGGTCAGTCCTTCTTTAGGAAGGGCCTCTTTGAGATGGTTAATCTCAACAATGATCTTATGAGGATCAATACCGATCGTCTTTAAGAAATCAGTAACACGAATCTGTTCGTCGATATCAAGGCCTTGATCACTGGCAACCTGTAAAACATCGCTACCTAGATCAAATAGCTTAACGAGATCCCTTACTGAAAAGCTCTCGGCAAGGAGCTTTGAAGGATCTTCTGAGAGCGCTTTTTGAATAAACTGGTTGTTTGCCACCAGCTCCGGAAGACCGGCCGGATCGAGCTGTTCAAATTTACCGGTCAACATGGCTAAGACTGGCGACTTTGCGGTGGCTTGGTAACCTTTTCCAATCAACCCAGCAATTGCCTTTAGCGATTCACTCTTTTTACTTGCCGGCGATCTTTTTTGCTGCGCGTAAGTCTCAGCAGCTTTCGGTGCAGCTTTTTCGAGGCTGCGCTCATTGACCTTTGAACGCGGTAGGCTTCTATCTGCGCCCGAGCGCATGACATCTTTGAAGTCTTTATGAGGCGTAGCGGAAGGTTTATCAAATTGTGAACGCTTTGATACGGGTGCCGGATCCGTCTTGGGTGCCGGTTGTGGTAGGAAATTTTGTAACCCTGCGTCCACTGAAGTCCTTTCAAAAGCTTCCGAGGTCATTATTGAAGCGACTCTTTTCCTAAGAGCGCTGACAAAGAGATACGAATCCTATAAGCACAAGCCGTGCCAACATCACGCCCTCTATTAACAGCCACTTAAAAATCTTATCTGACTTTAACTGGGTAATGCTTGCCAGAGACTAGGAAAGCTTTTCCCGAATCCTGAAATTTCCGATCAGCGATTCTCAATTTCCGAGCAATTTGCTATAACTATAAAAAATCCAGAAGAACACGCACCATTTCATATATTGGGGGAAAATCTATGTACCGCCTGTCTGATCCACTTTTCCGTAAAATGATCTTCGCTAGCTTGGCACTGGCTCTTTTTACCCATCCCGTCTTTTCGCAGCCCGTTCCCAAAGAAAAAGCCTGCGAGATCGCCGCCGCACAGCTCGAGGAGGGCGATTTCATTTTTCTAGATATCAAAAGTCTCGTCTTTAAACACATTGCTGATTTGACCAACTCATGGACATCACATGTCGGTATCGCTCTCAAAGACGAAGAGGGTCAATGGGTTGTTTATGAAAGCACAACTCCGCGCGCTAAGATTTCATCTCTTTGCAGTTATTTAGAGCGCACAGATGGAGGCAACCGCTTTGCAATCAGAAGGTTGAATCGCGCCCTTTCCAAAAACGACCTTTCTGACATCAAAGCTTACCTCACTGAAAGACTTGGAATCAGATACGACTATGGTTTTAACTTTAATTCAGAAAAAATGTTTTGCTCTAAACTTGCCTATCTTGCCTTTAAAGAAGTTCTCGATCTAGAGATAGGCAAAAAGCAAAGTTTTGAGGATCTCAAGGAAGAAAACCCCGACGCTGACCTGCGCTATGTCAAAATATGGTTCGGTGGCCGCATCCCTTGGCATCGCGTGACCGTCACACCTCACAGTCAATATATTGATAACGATATGGAAACCGTCTTTGAATCCCTGTGAAACATTTAAGACTTGTGGAAAAGCCTGTGATCAACTAGGAAAACCGCTCGGGGACCGTATCTGTTGAATTTAAAGATAGGTATATTTAAATGACTGATTATAAAGTCGAAAATGTAAACGTCGTCAGCCAAACCTTGCTGCCTTCACCGTCTGAAATTAAAAATAATGTAAAGATCACTGATAGTGCAGCAAAAACGGTCTTCGAAGCACGAGAGACGATTAAAAAAATCCTCGATCACAAAGATCAAAGACTCCTCGTTGTCACAGGACCATGTTCGATTCACGACGAAAAAGCAGCTCTTGAATATGCCACTAAACTGCGAGCCCTCAGCGAAGAGGTGAAAGATACTCTTTATCTAGTCATGCGGGTTTATTTTGAAAAGCCTCGCACTGTTGTCGGTTGGAAAGGTTATATCAACGATCCTTACATGGATGATTCTTTCAAGATTGAAGAGGGTCTTGTCAAAGGACGAAGCCTTCTTTTAAAACTCGCTGAAATGGGCCTTGCCACCGGCAGTGAAGCTCTCGATCCGATCAGTCCTCAATATATGGATGATCTTCTCGGCTGGATCGCAATTGGCGCACGCACCACCGAATCACAAACCCATCGCGAAATGGCCAGTGGGCTGTCGGCACCTGTTGGCTTTAAAAACGGAACAGATGGCTCTCTTACGGTTGCTATCAATGCGATGAAATCTAGCGCCTCTCCTCACCATTTCCTTGGTATCAATCAAGACGGACAAACGTCGGTCATTCAAACAAGTGGAAACTCATACGGGCACGTCATTTTAAGGGGTGGCAAAAGACCCAATTATGATTCTGTTTCAGTGGCTCAAACCGAAAAGCTTCTTACCGAAGCCGGTCTTCCCCTTAACATCGTTATCGACTGTAGCCACGGAAATTCTCTCAAAGACGCTAGCCTTCAGCCTCTTGTTGTAAAAAACTGTATTAGCCAAATAAGAGATGGCAATTCCTCTATCATCGGTCTTATGCTAGAGAGCAACTTAAACTTCGGCAAACAATCGATTCCTGAAGATTTAAGCCAACTTAAGTACGGCGTATCAGTCACCGACGCCTGTATTGACTGGCAAACCACCGAAGATGTTCTGCGAGGAGCTCACGAGGCCCTCAAGGATATTCTCCCGAAGAGACCGTAGTGCAATGGAAACCAACACAAGTTTTAAACAGCTAAAAGGCCCAAAAGGACTGCCTTTTATTGGCAACACTTTTGACGTTGATCCAAAGAAGTTTCACCTTGATATCGTGTCTCTTTCACAGCAGTACGGTGGGACTTTTAAAATGAGTATCCTCGGACGCGATACGCTTGTCATCTCCGATCACCAAGCGATTAGAGACGTTCTCAAAAGACGCCCGAAGTCCTTTAAACGCTCGACCTCTGTGAGCGACGTCGTCGAAGAGCTCATTGGACCGGGTCTTTTCACAGCCGTCAATCCTGCCTGGCATAAGATGAGACGGCTTGTCATGGCGGGATTTACACCGCGTAAGCTTAAGCTCTTTTATCCAAATATGCTGACCATCGTCGACCGGCTTGAAGCGCTTTTTCACAAAAGAGCCGCAGAAAATAAGCTTTACGAGATTCAAAAAGACTTTATGGGCTTCACCATCGACGTCACAACGAACTTCGCTTTCGGTTATGACGCGAAAACCCTGTTAAATAATGACGACGAACTGAGAAAACACCTCAAGCACGTCTTTCCAAAACTCAGCCAAAGATTCCAATTACCGGTCTCATATTGGCGCTACTTTAAACTGAAGAGTGATCGAGACCTCGATCGTCATATAGAAGCTGTGAAGACCTTTGTCGAGGGCTACATTGAAAAATCAAAACAGGGGCTTAAGGACAAGGATCAGCAACAAAAGTCCTACAACACAATGGAAACACTGATCCTTGAAGCTGAAAAAGAAGACCTGACGATCACCAACGAAGAATTGATCGGAAACGTCTTGACCATTCTGCTTGCTGGTGAAGATACAACAGCCAATTCACTGGCCTGGGTGGTTTATTTTCTTGTCCAACACCCTAAAGTACTCGATAAGATGCGGCAGGAATGCGAGAGAGTCTTTTCTGGTCAAAAAAGACACCCAAGTTACGAAGAACAAGAAGATCTTAAGTATATAGAAGCTGTGATCAAAGAAACCATAAGGCTCAGGCCGGTCTCTCCAATGCTGATCTCAGAGGCCCTTGAAGATACAACAGTGGCCGGCATTCCGATAAGAAAGGGCACACAGATCTTCAACCTTTTCTATCATAACTACTTATCCGAAAAGAGCTTCACGAAGGCCTCTCAGTTTATCCCTGAAAGATGGCTAGAGCCGAGACCGGAGGAATTGACCAACCACGACGAGCTGGCGCTTTTACCCTTTGGTTACGGGCCGCGCATCTGTCCTGGATCTTATCTTGCTTTGCTCGAGATGAAGGCGGTTTTAGCGATGCTTGCTCAAAAATTCACCATCGGCTCAAGCTGTGAGCTTTCTCAGGTGGAAAACCGCTTTGATTTTACAACCTACCCGAAAGGCTTGGAGGTCAGTCTCAAAGCCCTCGAGCCGTAAGCCTCCGGCAGAGCGGAAGAATCCACGGGCGGGCTGTTTTATAGTTGACAAATAGCCTCAAATTGAACAGTATGCCAGGCTCTAAGGATTGCTTTCAAACTGTGCAATTCTTTGTCATCACAAGGAGTTATCCGTCATGTATGCAGTGATAAAGGCTGGTGGACACCAGTACCGAGTAAAAGAAGGCGACGCGCTCACAATCGATAAGATCGACGGTGAAGCGGGAGCGAAAGTAACTTTTGACAAGGTTCTTCTTGCCGGCGAAAAGATAGGCCAACCTTTCTTACAAGGCGCTAGCGTAGAAGCAACGATCAAAGAGCAAACAAGAAATCCAAAAATTA
>CAZBDM010000312.1:0-5843 GCA_964490675.1 uncultured Oligoflexales bacterium | reverse complement strand
GAGGATTTCACGACGACGAAGCAACACATCAACCGTCTAGAAGTTCGGATCCGGGCTCTAGCCACTCTCAAACGCCCTCAATACCCGCGAAGTTCAGAAAAAAATTTATTAAATTGCCCCCTCTAATGCAATTCGTTAACCTTCTTGTCAGATTTTCCAAGCAATAAAAATGAGGGAGAGGACTTATGTCACGAAAAATGGTTTTGCTTGTTGGGCTCAGTCTTGCAACTTTTGCCTGCAGTAATGATGATCAATCAAATCCAGCCGGACCGAGAGGTGCTGTAGATACGAATGGTTTTGTCAACACTGTCGATGAACAGGGGTTTAAAGCAAAGGGAAAAGAGGCTCTTGGCATCTTCGATAGCGCAGAAAAGAGCTTTGGCCAAGTTGGTGGTGCTTCTTTCAACCTCAACGGGCTTTCTCAGTTAACCCAGTCGACTGAAATTGAAAGAGAACAGTGTGAAGAGAGCAAAGAATACGTTGACACAGAAGTAGACGATCAAGGCAATTACATCGACGTTTATACATGTAACTACGTCAGCTCAGATGGCTATACGATGAATTGCACAATCAAGGAAGGTTACCTAAATAACAGCACACAACGTTCTTGCACATCTGGGGGAGTATCAAGTAAGTATCCATCAGACTCATATGATCAGGACGATCACTCAACTGACGGCGATTCCTCACAGATGGACATCGACACATCGATTATCGATGAGTTTTCTGGCGAAATTGAAAGTTGTGAAGAAGCTTTCAAAGCAATCAAGGGTATGTACAGCCAGAGCAAATCCGAACTCGAAGAAGCCCTTGCAAGCCTGCAAGATCCTGCTCTTCTCACTTCAGAGGCTGATGGCCTTAGCTTAACTAAAGCAGAAAAGTCTGCCGATGCTGACAGTGCTATCGCCTATAATATTACAACGCCTGAAAAAATCGATGGTGTATCGATCAACGGCCAAATCAAAGGTGGCGCAAATGACAACCTCTTGGTGATTTCAATGAATATGGATATGATGATCGACTTTGAAAAATTACTCGCGACTTACAAAACTCAACAGGTACAAAAAATGCTGCAAGGACAAGTAAGTCAGACGCAACCTGACGAAGCCCCCAAGAAACTGCAATTTAAGCAGCAGATGCAAATAGCTGCTGACCTAAATAAGCAGCTTATCGACTACTCCAGTATTGGATCGATCAAGCAAGATGATGAAGCCACTAACTGGGACGCGATCATCACCGTTGCAGGTGGTCAATCTCCAGGGGTTGATATGAAGTTCAACTTCAATGGCAATGGCGAATCCGCGAGTCTTATTATGAACGTTGCAATGGTCGATGAAAATACTCTGACGATCAGAGGAAGTGCGCTTTCTGGAAGTTCGTCATTTACGCAAGACGTGACTATCGTTAAAGACGAAAACGGCCTATGCACCGTTAAATAATATCGCGAAGTTTTTCGTACCAAGAGCGAATGGCAAAAAGAGAATCCCGAGCACTTTCTTCGGTGCTCGGGATTTAAATTCCAATACAAACTAGTTTGATGCCTCAGAAAGCAGTCTCGAGGCACAAGCTATAGCCTACCTTCTTGCAACGCAGCCCACTTCAACGCGAAACACCTGTGGGTCACCGAGTAGACCTCCCTTTAGATTAGTTAATTGAGAGTAAGCTTGCAGATAACCAGTAAAGTCATAACTGAGCTTATACCAGGTCGAGTTTGAGCTAAAACCAGTAATAAGGTCGGTCACTTCTAGGCCACCGTTTTGAGTGTTGAAATAATAGCGCGTCTCAAGGATATCATTGTGATAGGAAAGTGCTGCGGTTGCTGGCTTACCTGTTGAATGAGAATAGCGGATAGTGCCATCTTCAAGACCATCGGCCCGGCCACTCATAGCAATATCGTAGATTTCAAAATCATCGCCCATCGTTTTACTGTCGTAGCGGTCATAGACCTGATTGGCTTTGTACTTACTTGCCCCGCATTCAACATGCGTGTAATCGAACTCAAATGCGTAAATTGAAGCAGATGGCACCAACAAAAGACCTAATAGTAGTTTGCGAAGCATGGTTTCCCCCTTTTTTGACCCATTAAGCGTCAGGTCATTGCTTATTTGATTGAGATGGCCGAAGAATAATGAAAATGAGAAATTTTGGCAATGTCAAAAGGGGCTCGGAATATCTTATCTAACAAAACGAAAAAAGCACCCGTTCCCGGGTGCTTTTGTTAACAAAACACTGATATTTATTGTTAAAAAAGATCAGCAGCAGTATCAATGTCAATAACGTCGCCAAGAATCGAATCAATTGGATATTGATCCGAGACTGGACAAACCATGTAGAAGTGATCACCTTTAAAGGCGACCCAATCACTAGAAGTTGTTACTTTTGTATCTATTATTGTCCCGTCCTCAACTTCAACTATGCTCTCTAAATCACTTGCTGAAACACCTTCGTAATGATCACTCGTATCCATGATTTGGCAGAAGTTGAATGGGCTTCCACCAGTAGTATCTAGTTCAGATTTAAAAGATCCGCTTTGTACAAAGAACCAGTCTTTATTAACTGAGTTAATAAATGGAACTTCACTTCTAAACTTGATTTTCGCGTCACCAGGAGACGGCAATGCAATCTTCACTTTATCGCCAAGGGCTTTTTCGATACTTTCTAGCATTATGTAAGGATTTGTTGAAATCGTTGTACAAACAACCTGGACCGCGTTTCCTTCAACTGAAAACTCTCCTGCTTTCATAGTGAAGGTCGCATTGATTTTGGTTCCTTTTGGCATCGCGTTAACACCATTCAAGTCCGGACCTGAGCCATCTTCAACAGCATACTCACTCGATGCCTCGACGTAACAAGAAGAAGAACCTGCTGATGGAGTTTCTACCATCTTTCCATCTTGAAGATACCAGTAATACATATCAGACATACCGTTATACCTTGCACCATAGTTGTAAGAGACAACACTGGGTACATCGGCGAGGAACTCGATTGTCGATGAGTTGGTAATTGGTTGGTTTGCGATATTATCTAGATCTTCTTTTGAAGGAGGGTTTTCAATACCACCTCCCTGACCAAGATCGGGACCACCACCAGGCAGCTTGCCTGAAGTTTTTCCACCAGAAGAACTGGACTCAGATGATCCATCACCTTCTTGTAAATTCTTGTTATCATTTTCGTCATCGGTTTCGTTAGATGCGACTTTTTTTCGTTCTTTTTTGTCTTCCGAAGAACAGCTCACAACAGCAACACCAAGTACAGCAGCAACAACAGCGGGAAGCAGTTTCATTGATTCATCCTTTTTAAACACATAAATGAGAGGTTAAAGAAAAGAAAACGACCAGGGCAGGTCATGGAGTCAGGGTGAGGACCACCCTGATCGTTAATATACATTATTTTATTAAAAATTCAATACAATCATATTATTTTTCACCTATTTTTTATGACTTTAAAGTCAACGATAGATATATGCCCTGAAAGGACTGATTTTATACGAAAAAATACCCAGCCAATCCTAAAGCCCCAAAAAAAAGGCGCTCAAAAAGCGCCTTTATCGTAAATAATTTGTCTTAAGGGTTTGGATCGTTACTTGTTGCTTGATGCATCCGCTGCTTCGCCAACCGCTTCCCCTGCTTCTTTGTCGGTGCGAGCCTGGTCGATAACGTCTTGCACCTGAGCTGTCTCCTCGGTAGGAGCATGCTTGCGCATTTCTTCAAGTATGTTGTGTCTGGTTGTATAAGCTGATGTATTAAGAATAATCTGCTTTCCTTTGCGGTTTTTAAGATTAAAAACCAGAGGCGCCTTCAAGTTCGCCGTCATATTCTGTGGGTTAGTGGGCATCGTAATGATAACCGAGATCACCGCATCTTCTTCGTTCGTTAAATCTAGGTCGGAAACCTCAGCCTCAGTAACTTCGACAGCATAATCGGGTTTGAACAGAAGTGGATTGATCAGAACGAACGCAATAGCTCCATCGTCTAAAGACTGAAACCATTTAAACGGAGAGTCTTTATCGTGATCCAAGAGAACGTATTTTTTTAGTTCTGGAAACCCGATAAGACCATTAGGAAGTTCGATAACATCACTTTCTTGGACTTCTATTTCTCCAAATCTGGAAGTCTTTACCTTGATCAATGCGAACTCCTTCGTCAGCCTTGATGGTGATGCTGTCTCTGCAACAAAACCTTGATGTTTACTAGATTGGGTCTATTTCTTTTACTTTATTTTATCTCAATGCTTTTACAATACGCAACTGGTATGGCATTTAAGGTATTTTTTATTTAATAACCCTAGCTATTCCGCTTGGTTTGCCTTTTAAGGGGTGCTTGTCCGACATCGTCAGATTGGCTTGTTTCACCCATGACTTCTTTGGCCTTTGAGAGTGAGCCTGCGTCTACCTCAGAAGCACGTCTGTTTTCTTCCTGGATTTTTTGGAAGATTTCTTCGCGATGGACGATCGTATCGGCGCTTGCTTTGATCCCTAGTCGAACCTGCTTGCCTTTGATCTGCATGACAATGATTTTAACATCGTCACCGATAGCAATGCCTTCACCTACTTTTCTTGTTAACACCAACAACTCTCTGCCCCTCCTTGGAACTATTAACCTTCCTGGTTAGGCTGGTATGCTGAGTCGTGAAATAGTTTGGGATGTTTTGATACCTATTTACTATTATCACCGAAACAACACTTTAAATCCATACCCGATCAGAGCAGCATGGATAACACAAACTTGGTCATTATTGCATAAAATTCAAAAGAGACGGTTGTAACAATTTGTTAGACGCCATGAGTGTGCTCTGTAAAATCGATTCAGTGCGCTTAAAATCTGAAGTCGCTTCGTAAACGTCAGCATCTTCGATTTTACTAAGTGCAGAAATTTCCTGTTCAATTTGACTCTCAATGCGTTTCTCAGCCTTATCGATGGCTCCCCAAACGGCACCGATACGAGCCTGGTACGATGTTGACTTTTCGAGCTGGAATCCAATCTCTTCGATGGCCTTGTAGATAGCTTGTTTGTCATCATTTTCAAGACCTGATTTGAGAACCTCTAAGCCATCGACGAGGTTAAAGTGACCCTTTTGGCGCTCTTCCTCGTTGGTGTTGAATAGCTCTCGCCCAGGTATATTGATCTGTCTGAGGTTTTTATCTTCCACCTGAAGATAAATCACACCATCGTCTCCGTTAAAGTTACCGTCACTGGACAGGGGTGGTGTCTTTGTACGGAAACCGGAAAATACGTAACGATTATTATATGTTGCATTGCCGAGTTGGATCACTTCGTTGATAATTTCTTTGATTTCTCGAGCCGTCGCTTGACGGCTATCAATGGCGTAAGTGTCGTTGGCCATAGCAATAGCAAGCTCGCGAGCGCGCATCAACTTATCGCTAATGCCCTGCAAAGAACTTTCTGCAACATCCAGAAACCCCTTTGAAAACGATATGTTACGTTGATATGTTTTGAGTGCATCGATACGGTCGCGCTTGGTAATGATGTTGGTCATGCCAATAGGATCGTCTGAAACATCGTTGATGCGCTTTTGCGTAGAAAGCACCTCAAGAGCTTTTGTGTTGCGACTTTTCGCACCTTCCATGCGCTCTGTCGCAACTGTGTAACGATGTCTTTCAGATATGCGCATTGTTCCCTTTTTCCTCTGCAATTCACTGAGATTCAGAAGACCCCGACGTCAGGGCTAGCCCGTTAAGTCGTCGGGTATTCTTATCGCTTAAGACTCAAGACTGTCTCAAGCATCTCATCAACGGTGGTAATCACCTTTGAAGAAGCGGTAAAAGCAGTCTGCCATTTAATCATGTTGGCTGCCTCTTCATCTAGCGACACGCCAGACACCGC
>CAZBDM010000311.1:0-5873 GCA_964490675.1 uncultured Oligoflexales bacterium | reverse complement strand
AACGGCAAGGGTATGGTACAAGAGAAAAAGAAAATCTCTGTTAAAATTCCCGCTGGAGTCGATACTGGGCTGCGTCTGAGAATCACCTACGAAGGCGAAGGTGGCCTTAAGGGTGGGCCCAACGGAGATCTCTATGTTGTCCTATTCGTTGAGGAAAGTGACAAGTTCGAGCGTGATGGCATCGATATCATCTCAAGGCAGCCGATTAGTTTTCCGCAGGCTGCCCTAGGATCAAAAATAAACATCGAAACCCTCGAAGGTGAAAAAGAAATAGAGATTCCCGCCGGAACCCAGCATGGTGACCGCCTGACTTTGCCTAGTTTAGGTGTGCCTCACTTGAGAGGAGTCGGACGGGGAGATATGCACGTCGAGTTCGAAATTATTGTTCCCAAAAAGCTAAATAAAGAGCAGCGGGAACTGATTGAAAAACTCGGAGATATCAGCGGTGATGCCGTAAACCATAAAGGTTCAGGGTTTTTTCAGCGCATCTTTGATTGATTGGAAGCGCTTACTCAAACGAAGCCGAAAAGGGTATAGCCTAAGGACGACGAGGCTGTCTTACTTGCCTAACACTTTATCGTAGAGCTTTAGCACTGAATCAAGATCAATCGCGTCGAGATTTTTTGCATTGTAGTGGTATTTATCATAAAGTGCTTCCTCTTTATGATCCTCTAACTTGCCTTTTTGCTTGATGTTTTTAAAGGGTAAGCGGTTGAGATGGTCGTTGCTCAAATAGATACAGACCGAGCCGTTTTGAAAACGGTGGAACATCGAAACGACATTATAAAAGTTACGATCGATTGTGCATTTATTGCAAAACTTCCACTTGTGGCGCTCGAGACCGGCTTCGGTATTAGATTTCGTGCACTTGGGACAAAACTCTAGCACGCGAAAGTTTTTTGAAACCAAGTAGCGGAAGGCACACACTCTTCTTTGGTGAGGCTTGTTTGCAATATCTAGGTAGAGTTTGTTCTTCTTATCAAAGAGCTCTTTCTTTTTCTCGACATTTTCTTCTTTTTTTGCGTAAGAAGTAAGCATTAATGCACAGAGGAACTTGTAATTGAGAATGCGCTCTTCTTTCGGCATGTTTGCACAAGCTTCGAAAATAGCTTCATATCTTCTGAAAAGCCCGGAGAGACTCGGATCAGGCGAACGTGCCAAAATAAGATCACCTGCAAATTGCAGCTTTATACTGCCGCGTGGCATCTTCTTGGGTGTTACCGGGTTGTTTGAATCAGACTCTTTGTTCTCTGTTTTATCAGACGCACTCATACCACTAAGCTTTCTTGTCAATACGACGCCGAAGGGCGACCATACCATACATTCATATAAACGCTAGGCAAAGCTCAACTTTATTCAGCTTGCGCCTCGCGCAATCCCTCGATCGGTGAGACTCTCGTCGCTGCCCAAGCTGGAATCATACCAAAAATGGCACAAAGTACGATGCCTAAACCGAAATAGACCAAATAGACGCGCCAGTCATAAGCTACCGGCAGAGAAGCCAGCAAATACACTTCCGGTATGTCTATAAATTGGTAATGCTCAATAAGTTTGCCAAGCCCGAACGCTAGTCCCGTACCACCAACTCCACCAATCGTTCCTAAAAGCACGGACTGCTTTACAAAGATCGCTAAAATTTGCTGATTACTTGCCCCTAGAGCCTTAAGGATTGAGATATCCCTCTGCTTTTGGCTGACGGAAACGATCAGAGCGGTGAAAATATTAAAGCTCGCTACGACACCCACTAAAAACACAATCATCCCGATTAAAAACTTCTCGTTTTTTATGGCATCAAAAATATTCTTATTAAAAGACTGCCATTCTTTTATTGTTAAATTGTATGACTGGGACATTTTTTTGGCAAATTTTTTACTCTCATCTGGATCCTTAAGGCCAATCTCTAATCCGGTCACCCTGCCTTTCAGTGAGAAGAGCTGTTGGGCTGCTGGAACGCTGAGTGCACCGATTTTATTGTCATAGTGCTGTAGCCCTGAGTCGTAAACTCCGACGACTTTATACTTTTTGAACGTTCCGAAAGGATTGTCCGACTCTGGAGCAATGAGTTCGATAATATCCCCGACCTTAGCGTCCATAACTGAAAGGAGTCCAACGCCCACTATGATCGAAGGAATCTCTGGGATGCTTCCGCCGGCCCTAACGGTTTCGACTTCTTGTTCGAGAATATCAAGGGCACTGAGAGGTCTGATGATTTTGGTTACATCTTGCACATCAGCACGGTACTTCGGGCTGATTCCTTTTATAAGGATAGCGTGCATAAGTAAGTCTTTTCTGGCCATGCTTTCGGCATGAACAAAGGGCGAGACGCCAGTAATTTCGTCGCCAAATTCATCAGCGACTTGCGCTCGCCATTTATCGTGATTTTTGATTCCGGACGGGTATTTGTAGGCAAGAATGTGGGCATTGGCAGCTAGAAAGCGATTGCGAAGTTCCGTTTCAAAGCCATTGATGACCGATCGGACAACAATGTTTGCGGCGATCCCAATGACAATCCCCAAAACTGTTAAGATTGCTATAAAAGAGAAGAAACGACTCTCACGATTCGCTTTTAAAAGTCTCACTGCAATAAAGTCAGTAACCGCCATAAGATCCATCTAAGATTGTTGTTTGAGCCACTGCGCTGCTTCGATTGCAAAGTAAGTTAAGATGCCATCACAACCAGCACGTTTGAATGACAGCAAGCTTTCAAGCACACATGCTTTTTCATCGATCCAGGCGTTTTGGCCAGCTGCTTTGAGCATCGCGTACTCGCCTGAGACTTGATAAGCAAATGTTGGAAAACCCAGTTCCTTTTTTACTCTTCTTACGATATCGAGATAGGGAAGACCAGGTTTTACCATGATCATATCCGCTCCTTCATCGATATCCATGGCGACTTCCCAAAGGGCTTCGTCACTGTTAGCGGGATCCATTTGATAGGTGTACTTATTGCCACTCCCTAAGTTTCCGGCAGAACCAACAGCATCACGAAAAGGTCCGTAAAAACTCGATGCGTACTTAGCCGAGTAAGCGAGTATTTTAACAAGTTGATGATTATGTTTTTCTAAGGCGTGACGAATGGCGCCAATGCGACCGTCCATCATGTCAGAGGGTGCGACAATATCGGCTCCTGCTGCTGCGTGGGTTAAAGCTTGCCTGACAAGAACCGCGACAGTTTCATCATTCATAACGTAGCCGTCATCGCTAAGGAGGCCGTCTTGACCGTGGCTTGTGTAAGGATCAAGGGCAATATCGGTGATCACACCCATTTCTGGAAATTCTTTTTTGATTGCTCGAATCGCTTCCGGTACGAGTCCTCCTTCGTTGTAAGCCTCGGCTGCATCAAGGCTTTTTTTATCTGAGCTGACAACTGGAAAGAGAGCGACTGCTGGGATTGAGAGGTTTGCACAGTGCTCGATCGTTTTTAAAAGATTTTCAATCCCTTGTCTTTCAATTCCTGGCATCGAAGGGACGGGCTCACTGGCGTTTTTGTTTTCTAAAACGAAGACAGGATAGATGAAGTCGCTACTCGTGAGACGTGACTCCCTGCAGAGACGCCTGCTGAAGTCATGGGCGCGTATACGACGCATGCGTCTATGTGGAAATGAACCTTTGAAGTTCATCGAACCTCCAAAAAGAGTTTTGTAATGTCTTCCAGTGTACTGGGAATATTGGACTTTTTCTAGATGATTTGGGGATTTAGGAAGGCGGCAAGGCAAAACTCTTCCTAGCGATTTGCGGCCTTTGCAGGCATAATTGCTTTACAGCTTAATTAGTTCAGTAAAAGCAGATGCTTGAACAGGCAGTACCAGCAAGGTTTTAGGAGAAAAAATGGTCAACCCGACCCACCGCATACTTGGCATCGACCCAGGGTCGCGGGTCTGCGGATTTGCTCTTCTGTCATCGACAACTCCAATACCTAGATCAGCGCGCGACTTTAGGGTGAGTGACTGTGGTGTTTTGAAAGCTGACCTCAAGCTAAGCTTCATCGAACGGATTGCTGCATTACACGAAAGCATGTACCAACTTGCCTCAGACTTTAAGCCGACGGTGTGTATCATTGAGGACGCTTTTTTTGGAAGTAACGCGCGCTCTGCAATCAAGCTAGGCCAGGCAAAAGGAGCGCTGATTACAGCTGTGACACGCTGTGCTGTGCCAGTAGAAGAGATCACACCGGCACAAGTTAAAAAAGCCATCGTCGGACGAGGGGCTGCCGAAAAACAAGAAATTTCTTACGCCGTCGAAACATTGATGGGGTTTCAAAGAAACAATCTCCCGTTCGATGCCACCGATGCCATCGCCATAGCATTAACTTATGGGCTTTCCCTCAGTACTTTCACGCTTATCGAACAGTCAAAATCTGGAGGTCAACGTGCGCGGCATTCTTAAAGTTCATCGTGGTCTATTAATCACTGTCGCTTCAATATTTTTGTCCTCGTGCGGTGTTAACCTGCTCGAGTATGCCGCCAGTGGAAAAGACTCGCCGCAGGCTAAAAAGGAAGAGGCAAGGGTCCTTATGGACAAGAAGAAATATGGCGAGGCCTACGATATCTTGATCGGACTTACAGAAGACGAAAAAACCGACGGTAACGATGTCAGAATTTTATTGGCAGCAGCGACGATTGGACGCTCGGGTTTTGATATATGGAGTGCCATTGGCGAAATTGTTGACGATCTCGATACAAAGAAAAACTCAGTATTGGAAGTACTAGGCTCGGTTACGGATGATCTCTTTGGTATTGGCGAAGTGAAAGATGAGCGCTTAGATGCTCTCGACAATGCTATTACATTTCTTCTAGAAGCCCCAAATCAAGAAGATGATCGAGTGTTAAATACCGCTTGTTTTTTAGGTGGACTCTTTATCGTGCCTTTGGCCACCGACGGAACCGCAGCTATCACAGCGCTACAGAGTGAATTAAACAAAGTATCAGGCGGGCAGTGCGAGGGTACCGATCTTGCGACACCATTAGCTGATGTCAGCGAAATTTCAGCGCGTCTATCGAGGGTCTTTGCTACCGTTACTGAATGCCCTGATCTAGGTATTAATTTGGAATCAGCGCAAGGGGTCAACGCCACGTTTAATCGGATTTCAACGACAGCGGATCAGGGCTGCGACAGCTCCTTGATGACTCCTGCTGTCGAAGCTTTTCTTCCTAGCTGTGCTCAAGAAGCGGCGGGTATCCCTAATACGTCAGCTCAAGCGCAAGACAATCGCATTGATTCATGTGAGTTGGTGATCCATTGTTTGCCAAGCAGTGGCAGCTCAGGCTGCTTCTAAGGGATCTTTAACCTAGCAAATCTTTCCATTAAATCGGCTATCTGGATGTATGGAACTGTTGCGGTCGCAGCGGTCTTTGCAGTACATTGACCTCCTACTTTACATAAATTTTGGAAGAATAATAAAATAGCATTAAAAATATGGCATATATTAATTTGTTTTATAACTAACTTGACTTTTTATAATATTTTGATAAAACTTTGGTGCGTTATGCAAAAGCTATCCTGTTATAACACCCTAGAATCGTGGAGGATTTGAATGCGGACATTAGTTGTCGACGATGACGAAACCTTACGTCTTTCCGTCCGTACGACCTTGGAAGCCCATGGACATACAGTTGAGGAAGCTGAAGACGGTGCCGAAGCCGTCAAAATGGTTCAAAATCAGGGACCATTCGAAGCCGTATTTCTCGATGTTAACATGCCAAAAATGAACGGAATTGACGCGCTTGCCAAGATTAAAGAAATAAGTCCACAATCTTTTTGTTTACTCCTCACAGCCTATACAGACGTTAAAGACGCTGTCCAAGCAATCAAGCTTGGTGCCTACGATTACATCGAAAAACCAGTCGATCCAGATCGCCTGATAGCTATGGTCA
>CAZBDM010000310.1:0-5882 GCA_964490675.1 uncultured Oligoflexales bacterium | reverse complement strand
CTATCATAATAGTGAGCTGGGACCAGCGATGGTCGAAGCTCCCGGTTGGATATTGCAGTTAGCGCGGGCCTTCCAATTCACCCGATTTAAAATCATCCGTTCCGCTTTGGCCAAGCTTGGAGGAAAGCTACATTCATTACCTTTTGATAGGATACCTGCTTACGAAGGAGAGACTCATCCTGGACTTACGTTCGAAACTTTTAACTACCGCGCAATGGTTGATCTCGGACACTTTAGTGATTCCCATGGGTCTATCAGAGAAAACCTTGATTTGTTAGACAAGGAGTCTCGTGAGCAGTTTGGTGACCTGCATCTGACCGACATTGCCCTCACATGGTCAGAGTTCAATGAAGAGAGGAGAATTACAAGACCGCATTTTTTAGGATACTTCCCCAATGGTCAGCCCGTAATGGTGTCTCTTTTCTCTCGCAAACAGTTTTATTCTGGCGAGTTTACCACTTATCGCCGCAAGGAATTGCAAAAGGTGGTCGGTCGAATCCTTCACTGGAATCGGTTTAGCTCAAAGCCCATGGCTTTTTACGGAATCCAAAACCTGGATGAGCAAGTGTTTGCCGTGATCACCAGACTTCCCCCAAGGGGTTTGCCTTTGCAATTCGGTGGCCATGAATATTTTACAAAAGCCCTATATTACAGAAAACGGAATCGCCATGGCTTTTCCTACAGATTTAGGTCAAGGACTATCTTACGGCTCGGGCGGCCTGGGACATTACAGATTGGCGGAAGTTTTGGAGATCATGGGAGCCTTCGTCGATAGTCGCGACTTAGAAAAGGCCATCGTTTTCAATGTTGGTTTCCGAGGTGTTAGCGAGCTTCTCAACCTGGCGCAGGAGTATTATCATGATCCTGAAGGCATCCTTAGGCGGCGGCTTATTTTCGAGACCTTGGATGATATTTTTGCAGAGCTGCATCAAAGGGTTCCTCAACTCTATCAACGTTTGGTTGGGGAGGCTCTTTCGCTGCTTTCTCACAAACGAGAGCTAGAAGAACATTACCGCGCGAGTGGCCAATCTCACGATACCAGTAATCCCTGGGCAGAGGCCCTTTGGACCTACTCACAAGATCAAGGCCATATGTATTCCACCATTAGTGCTCCTTATTTTGAGAATGGTCATTTGCATGGTCATCAAAACTTAACGCGTGGAGCTTGGGTCAAACTGTTTCTCCCTCCCCACCAGGAAGCAGCTTGGACCAAAGAGGACTTGATGGTGGTCGGCAGAGAGGTGGTTGCCCAAGTGTTGCGGGTGCGGGCTGATTTTAGCTTTCAGGTCAGTTATTTATTTGAAGTGCATTGGCAGAATAATACCGGCCCTCTACAAGGGAGCACTATGGAGCTTACCACTGAAGATTTAAACAGACTGGGGATTATTTCTTTTCCGGCTGAGGAGGTCCAAGGGATTATTCATTCTTCTAGCGTCACCAGAATCACGCAAGAAGTCGCCAAACACAATAGCGGCCCAGTCCTTCTTCAACCTTATGAAGGGGATGTCGATGCCGTCTTCGAAACCGCCTTTGCCAGCTATCAGCAAAGGAGGCTGCATTTAGGCGTGGGCCCTAATCGAGGTCCCTTAACGAAAGGGCTTGTCGATCGAGTTACCAGAATGAAAAAAGGTGGCGATGTCGTTTTTGTCGGCCAACAATATTACGTGACCCTCGACAAACCCCGAGATTCGTCGCGCCGGGATGCTTATACGATCCGCCGGATCTCTGATGGTAAGGCACTCAACAGAGATCATCCCGATGGCTACGTTAAAGTGATAACTAGCCCCGATGAATCAATTCTGCAGGTGATAAGCCTTGGATCACCATCGACCTTTCTTATGCCAAAGGGCCTAGGAGAATGGGAAGAGCCCGTTGCTAAAGGGGTGGATCTTGAACGTATCAATACACTTAGAGAAGCTTTCTATACGATTTATGACGAAATTCCGAAGGGCTTTAGCAGTTTTATCACAGATGCTCATGCCACCGCAGATGGTAAATTTTTCGTCTATGCCTTCGAACCTAGTGGCGGCGCTCATGGCTATATCGGCGTAGTGAGAGTCGAAGATGGTCAACCGATGGGAGCCTTTAACACGGGCACTGCAGAAAGAATTGCTCAGATCATGTCTACAGAAGATGGTCGCTATCTAGTGCTCGTCGCAGAGGATCAAAGTCTGTTAGCCTTCGAAATAAACCCAGATGCAGAACCTATGACACCCTAGTTGTCTGGTCCTTAAATATAATTGGTGTGACACATTAATCTTGTGTCTTTGAGAAGTCTTGGTCCAACATTATGCTTTCATTGGGTGACGGGAAAATAAGCGAGTCGTTAACTTTCACATCTACTCCTCGGACTGTCGCTGCCGGTAATCACTTCTACGCCACGAACGGGGCGGCAAAGAGCAATGTCATAGTAAGACGCGTCGAGTAAATCAGATAGATTTTCAACGCCTGTCTTGAGAGTGAGCCCTTCCTTCTCGAGTGCGATGTATATATCTCCAGAGTACCGCCAAGACTTTCTGATTTTGATACGAGTGCCTGTCAAGATTTTTCTTGCGTGAGGACGAGCCCATGCCTGCAAAGAAGTTTCTTGAGAACCAAAGATAATCTCGTCGGCGTAGCCGGGGATGTTGACTTCGTCCTGAAATAGAATGTAGCTTTCACCAGCATCGACTTTCATTAGGTCGACATAACCTGTAACCGCTTCGTAGCCGCTACCACAAATTGAATCAGCATTGCCAACTGTAGAAATAGAACTCAATAGTATGACTAGCGCGACATAACATTTCATTATCAGACCCTTTCTTTCAATCAAAGGCTGGTTCTTACGAACTTTGACTTTTAGTGAGCACATCTAACGCTCGTGGATTGAGATGCTTATGGGAATTAGTTACGCTAGGGATGATCGCCTGCAAAGGTCGAATATTATGAACGGTAAGAAGAAGTCCCTGAATGGTCGTTTTCAAGAATGATTTCATCTGTTTTAGCACAGTTAAGAGGGATTCTCAGAAATCTTATGACTATCTGTGAAGAAAGCTCATCCCAGACTCTTTTTGATGAGAAACTAGCTGCTACAAGCAACTATAGAATATTAGACGAAATCTACCGCATTATGCTTATAGGATTTCATCAATTTCGAGATTCTAGACCAAAAACATTGCCGAAAGGATCTCTAACTTGGCAGATGGTCCTTCCTGATTGCTCAACCTTTAAGGGTCCTCTATACAATTGCCCGCCAAGTGATTCAGCCCTTAGAACCATCTTATCTAAATCGTCTACTTCCCAATAAGCAACACAACCTCCAGTTGAGACCGGGGACGCCTCATCAGCAAGATGAAAGTTTAAAAAGCAAGAACCGATTCTGAAAGACGCAAATTTATCATCTTCTTCGATTGGATTAGACCCAAGATACTTTGAATACCATTCTTTGCTTTCTGAAACGCTTTCTACGAAATAAAGTGCTGTGATAAAATTTTTGAACATCATAATATTTTTCACCAATCGCTTTTCGGTTATAAGGGAAGCATTACCAGCCCGATTACCGGACAGATTCTCTGACTAACTATAGGGTTTTAACACAAATAACCCTCTATATTCATTTAGATTTTCTGACCGCATGAACTTGCAAACAAGGCGCTTTAATGATGGCTTTTTTTGACTTTCTGCGTGTCGTTTTTATCGTATAATGCAAGCGCTTTTTAATACCAAGAAAATAAAAGGTTTTTCACTCATGACCAAGCAACCTTCGCCTTCCAATAATCCTCTCCACTCTCAGCCAGTGAATGATTTTCGTGAATTTACACAGTTAGTGGATTATTCTCTAATGAATACTTTGATTGCTGATCCGAATGCCAGAGAAGATGGTTCAGATCACTACCCTCGTCAGGTATTGTCCGGTCATTATGTACTTGTCTCACCTACTCCAATAGAAGATCCAGAGTATGTCAGTCATAGCAAAACGTTTTTTGAAGAGCTGGCCTTAAGTGATCAGTTAGCTCACGATGAAGCCTTTCGCAAAGTATTTTCAGGCGACCTATCGGTAGCGACTTCTCCCATGCAAAAGGTTGGCTGGGCAACAGGTTATGCTCTTTCGATTTATGGGACTGAATATACGGAACAGTGCCCGTTTGGTACCGGTAATGGATATGGCGATGGTCGTGCGATCTCTGTTTTTGAAGGAGAATTAAACGGCCAGCGCTGGGAGATGCAGTTAAAAGGCGGTGGACGCACCCCTTATTGTCGCGGAGCGGATGGCCGCGCTGTACTCCGTTCTAGTGTGCGTGAGTTTCTCGCTCAAGATTATATGCACGCCCTAGGTGTGCCCACCTCACGCTCTCTAACTCTATACGTTTCTAAATCTGAGACGGTACAGAGACCTTGGTA
Organism: uncultured Oligoflexales bacterium; assembly: GCA_964490675.1. GTDB lineage: Bacteria > Bdellovibrionota_B > Oligoflexia > Oligoflexales > JAWKNZ01 > CAZBDM01. The sequence continues at coordinate 1,502 of CAZBDM010000310.1, read as the reverse complement.
TTCTGAAGGTTCTAGCGCAGACAATCCCGATGTTATGATCAAAAACCCAGTCGCTATTTCAACCCGGGTGGCACATTCTTTTCTTCGCGTTGGCCAGCTTGAACTCTTCTCTCGCCGCACCCGCAGTCAAGATCACCCAAAAGCCTTTGAAGAATTACAAATGATCGTCAAGCATTTGATTGAGAGAGAGTATAAAGACGATATTGACCAAGGCCTTTCATTTGAAAAACAAGTCATCGAATTAGCCAAGCTCTTTCGTGGTCGTCTGACCAGATTGATTGCCAACTGGCTTCGTGTCGGCTATTGTCAAGGAAACTTCAATAGTGATAACTGCGCTGCTGGTGGCTATACTCTAGATTACGGGCCTTTCGGTTTCTGTGAGGCTTTTGACCCTGAGTTTCAACCATGGATTGGTGGTGGCAGACATTTCTCCCTCTTTAACCAGCCCAACGCTGCACAGGCGAATTATCACATGTTTTGGAGTGCTATACGTCCATTATTAACAGATCACTCAACTGAGTTAGCTGAATTAGATGAGATTCGCCAGGGCTTTGCGGAAGCTATGAAATTAGAGTGGGAAAAAGTCTGGACTGCCAAACTTGGTTTGGTATCTTTCGATCCTGAGATTTTTAAGTCACTGATCACGTTAATGATCGAGACAAAGGTCGACTATACGATCTTTTTTCGCGAGTTATCAAACCTACCAGAAGATATTTCGGCCTTGAAAAAAAGTTTCTACGCCGAGACATCGCAAGAATTGGATGACCGCTGGCAAGCATGGTTAAAACACTGGCGCGATCAAGCCTTAAAAGAAAACAATGAAGGTTTTGCAAGCATCTCAGAAAAGATGAAACAAACAAACCCTAAATATGCTTGGAGAGAATGGCTAGTTGTACCGGCCTATCAAAAAGCAAGTAATGGTGATTATTCATTAGTAAGGGAGTTACAAGAGGTGTTGAGCAAACCCTATGATGAGCAGTCTAAAGATGTAGAGGCGAAATATTATCAGCTTAAGCCAAAAGTATTTTTTAATGCTGGTGGGGTCTCCCACTATAGTTGCTCTTCATAGTTTTGTCGTGCTCGTCTATAGCCAATGATCGTTTGAATTTCTCGGTGAGAATTGTTGAAGAGCTTTCTCACAACTATAAGATCGAATCTTTCAATGAAGAACGGTCATTTGAAACTTAGAAAGAAACACAGAGAGTTATCTTCAGACACATCGGAGTGCTTTATCATCTCAAACGACTTCACTCTTGCCTTAGGTACTTAAGTCAGGTGGATTCCGAAATAAAAGTCGCATAATCGTCACCCCATGAAAGCCGGACAACTCCACCACCGCGTTGCTCTAAAGATTATTCGAATCAAGTAGATAGACCGCTCCGGCAGCAGCTTTTTTGCTAGTAGGAAACCCCGGAGCTCCTACTGCGACCTTATCACTATCGTTATCAACGGATTGGCCAAAGAAATGATTTTCACCGCCGTTACCTGGATTGATAAGACCA
>CAZBDM010000309.1:0-5888 GCA_964490675.1 uncultured Oligoflexales bacterium | reverse complement strand
TATAAACCTTAAATATTTATCTTTTTCAAAAAAAGCGATTAAAGCTGCCTTCATCATCATGACCTTCGGCTGTATTTTCCCTTATCACTACGCCCGCGTGTCATCAGAAAACCTATCAGCGATATTTATCAATTTCGGCTTTGCTTTAAGTCTTTACAGTTTAGGTGAAAAAAACAAGAAAATACCGGTTTATTTCTGCATTGGCTTGTTGCTCGGCTTTGCTTTTCAGTTTCGCTATCAAGTGGCATTTTTGATCATAGGCTTGGGTTTTTGGTTTCTTCTCATCAATAAGCTACCCCTTGTCAAAATCATCGTCATGGCAAGCGGTTTTTTTATTGTTGCCGCCCTAGGCCTTCTTATCGACTACTGGGGGTGGGGTCAATTCGAACTCAGTGCCTGGAATTATTTTAACAAACAGATCCTTGAAGGAATTGTAAACACGTTCGGTATAAGTCCATGGTGGTACTATCCGGTTCTTTTTTGGAAACACTTCCCCAAGCCTTTTGGACCTCTGTTGTTTGCATTTGTTGTCACGGGAATCTTCTTGAAGCCGAAACATATACTTACTTGGACGCTTTTACCTTTCATTTTAGTGCATATGTATATTGGCCACAAAGAGGCACGATTTCTCATACCTGTTATTTATTTATCACCGATTTTTGTCATGACGCTTCTTCCGGAGAGGTTCTTAGAGATTAGCGCCTTACGAGGAGAAAACGTTAGAAATAAAGTTATCAAAATTGTAATGATCTTGTTGGTCGTTGCTAATTTCATTTATATTTTGAAAGAAAACTTCCGCCCTTTAACTCCAGAAATTTTAGTCCTTGATGAACTTTATGATCACAACAAAGAATACGATGAATTTTTCTGGCAAGGAGACAACCCATTTCGCTATGCCAATGAACCACTGTGGTTTTATATGAGAACAGCAGATCTCTCGCATGTCAGAGAAGTCGCCAAGAATGCTTTACTTTCAGAAGATCTTATTGCAGGAAAGACATTTTATTTCTATCGCGCTATCAAAGATCTAAAGGAAAGCTTTGAGCTGTCGACTCACAACTGCAAACTGGTTTTCAGGCCTTCCTGGCAAAGCTTTATAAAAAGACACCATTCGTCTTTTCCAGGAGGCGAAAGCTTCCTCAAAAACACAGCAATTCAAGAACTTTACCACTGCGTCCCCTGAACAGAAGGTTTTATAATTCCGGCTGTAAACCGATCCACAGAATGAACTTTTAGAAACAATCTTGCGGTTTAGAGAAGTACTTCTCCACCTTTGAGTTCTTTTAAGAAACTCCCGACTAAATATTGAAGTATATGACTCTTAGCATCGGCCGAACCGAGATCAATGCTCTTGTTGGCAACAAATGGTAATGTTAGGTGAAGGCTTTCTGAGATGCAGATTATAGTGGTGAAGTCGTCAGCGGGTGTACTGAAGATTGACATACTAGTTATAGAGAGTTTCTACTGCCTTAATGTCAATCTCACTTGGTTTAAAGGTGACATGAGTGTAGTCCATCACACCACCTCGGTCTGATTCACCAAGGCCAATCATATGTCCCAGCTCATGGACAAGCACTTGTAGTCTTTGTGTTTTGCCTAAATCTTCAAATGCAGCGGCCCAAAAAATAATGTCTGAATCAAGAAAATACTTATGCTCTTCATTGAATACGGTATACGTAGAAGCTGGATTAAGTGCAGTGGAGATTTGGTTTTTAGCGAAGTTTCTTGAATAGATCAAACAATGGCTATGCAGATCGCTAAATGGAGTGTCTTGTTGCCCGTGATTTAATTGAAACTGAAAGACGCCTTTCAGTTTTTTGTTCCATACGTCGATGGCGATTTTTACCTCTTCTTTAAGGGTATCCGGTATTTCTGAACAGAAAGAAACGGACATCGTGCCTTCAATATATCGAAGTTTTTTTCCCTTAGACAGAACCATAAAGTTCTCAGCGATGGTCTCTGGTTTTTTGATTTCTGATTCTTTTAGAAAATAAATTCCTAAAAGTACATCTCCGAGCCTATCGTGTTCCACATAAACCAACCAGCTAAATAGTTGTTGCTGCTCACTGTTACTTTGAAAAATTAATCGTGCTGGATAGACAGTATTTGAAAGTTCTACCTCTTCCAGTTCGTATGAACCTTCGTGAGATGAGAATTTAAAGTCTAAATCGTTGAGCTGAGACTCTAGTTTATCACCCCTCTTTGTATAAGCGGAAGGAATCTTGCGGTTAGCTAGTGGCAAAGGATGGTCTTTGATGCCGGGTTCCACTTGAGAATGCCAAATCACTCTCACGCGCTTATAGCCTTCGAGATTCATCGAGGTAAATGAAATGTTTCTGTCACGATATTGACTTGGCAAGAGATCAAGTGGCGATCCGAATGAGCTACCCTGAAACCTGTGATGATGAGCAGAGTCGTCCTCTGAACTGTCAGCCTTGAAAGGGTCAGGCTGACATGCCCAGAGAGAAATAAAGCTCAGGGTTAAATAGATACTTCTCGTAGAAAGGCTTACCAAAAGCAGCCCCAGCTCCAGCCGCCCCAAGGCCAAGCAGGCCAAGCTCTGCGGTATCCGTAGCAACCCCATCCTCTGCACCATCGAATACTGTATCCCCAGCCCCAGCCCCAATAGTCTTGGCTGTCACCTGCTTCAACGCGGTTCCTATCATCAACAAAAACAAGACCCTTTCCGTTTTCTTCGGCATCCTTCAGTGAGGAATAAGTTCGATCGCTACCTACCACCTGAAAGTCGCTTTCATTTAAGTCTCCAGACCGGATGGCTTGTTGGAATTCAGCTTCGCTTTCAAACTTGCGGTTAACGGTAAGATACTGTGATTCTCCATTACGGGTTCTCACCACGACAGTTTGCTCTTCTTCAGGCACGTGCCCCACTTTTTTTACTTCTTCGTTGTTCTGTTGCTGAGGCGAGGTCTGTTCTTCCGTTTGTTCTGTTCCACAGCTATTGATCAATCCAGCTAAGAGGATCGTAGAAGCCGTTAGTAAAATATTCTTTTTCATTGTCATCTCCTAGGAGGCTCTTAATTTTTACCATTACGTCCCTCACCTAACACCTGCTAATGAAGTACACAACAAAAAAAAATACTTGTGTATTTTCAAAAATTTAGGCCCTAGCTTTTTGGGTCAGGTGCGGAATCTTAAGCGTTATCGCTTGAGATTGTTTTACTTTTTGAAAGAGTGAAAACTAAAATAGTTTAGGCTTAAGACTGGTCGGGGTGATAGGATTTGAACCTACGACCTCATGCTCCCAAAGCACGCGCGCTACCAACTGCGCTACACCCCGGCGTTTAGACTAGATTTGCTGTGATAGCTTAAGATCACCCACAGGTCAAGGAAGATTACCGTAGAGAAACGACAAAAACTGCGCTACGCTGCGACTGCGTTGGGTTTCAACAGATACGATAAACAAGAATAATATGACACATATAGAACAATCAATAGGCAGCCTAGTCACCACAGCGGATGGTAGCCTTAGCCTTATCCATCCAGATCACGGTGAGTGTTACCACTCCCATCTAGGAGCTCTTTCAGAAGCCGAAAATCTCTATATGGCGCACAGTGGAATTAGAGAGACTTTTCGGAACAAAACATTTGTTGCTGTTTTAGATGTAGGACTCGGCCTGGCATACAATAGCTGTAAGACCATCGAAGCTTGGTGGCAAAGCCCAGGGCACTGTGATCTGTCGATCCTTAGCCTTGAAATCAATCGCGATCTTGTCAACTCCCTTAAAAATCTGTCAGCACCTTGGCTTAAGGATTGGCCTTGTCAATGGAAGTCTTGGTGTCAGACTCTTAATACAAAGGATCTTTCCGAGCAATGCCAAGAGATCTCACATCCTAATGGACCTGCAAGCTGCAGATGGCAGGTCGACATCCAAGACGCCAGCCAATTGCAAGAATTTGATTTATGTTTTGATTTTATTTGGCAGGATGCTTTTTCGCCTAAAAAGAACCCCTCCCTTTGGACAAAGGATTGGTTTGAGCTCTTAAGAAACTACGCTCATGCAGATGCGACTCTTCTTACTTATAGTGTCGCCAGAGTGGTAAAAGATAATCTTTCTCAAGCCGGTTGGCAGTGGCAACTCTTAAAAGGAGCTGGCCCAAAGTCTAAATGGATGAAGGCAAAAAATGCTAATACCATTTAAATAGCTTTCTCGCCGTAACAGCACTGACAATTCCATAAACAATTAAAAGTCCCAATTGCGGCAGTACTTGAATGATACCAGCGCCCTCCAGAGCGATAAGCCTTAGACCATCAACCAGCGCTGTTAAAGGCAAAAACTCCGAAATACCATAAAGCCACCCTGGAAACCCATCTCTTGAAAACCACACCCCTCCAAGCATCATCAAAGCGACTGTCGTAATATTAACAATTCCACTGAAGACAATTGTGTTTCTCGTTTTTGAACCAATCAAAATACCAAGCGAGGTAAAAACCGCTGTTCCAACCATTGCGAAAATAAGGAAAGAAAAAAAGTTACCACTTACAGAAAAACCAAAGAAGACATAAGCTGTCAGCATAACTGTAACGATCTCAAAAGCAAAGATGATGTAGCGGCCAGTTATGTGCGACAGTATATACTCATAAGGTTTCATTGGGGTTGTCATGTAGAGCTTTAAGAGATTCTCTCTTCTATTTGAAACGATCGTCATACCTGTACCAAAAAGCGATGTCGTTAATATACTGAGAGCGAGAAGCCCAGGTACGAGAAAGTCAATATAACGTGATCCAACCACTGTTATCATTCGATCTTCTGGGGCGATGGGGTCTTTTCTGCCAAAATGCTCTTGTATTATTGAATTAATGAAATGCCTGGCTCTGATTGAGTTAGGATTTTTGGGATCGTATTTATAGACTAAGTTGTCATCCTTCCATTCCAAGATCACAGAAACCTGTCCGCGCTTTAAAAACTTATCTTGCTGTGTCTGATCACCAATAAGAAGTTTGACACCATCATTTTTTTGGATGGACTGAAACATTGGGTTTTTTTTCACAGTCTCTTGAGACTCATCTGTTAAAACACCAATCCCAAAAACTTCCGGTTTCTTTTCTGAAAAAGCGACCCCTAAAATCAACATCCATAAAACAGGCATAAAAATAACAAAAAAGAAAGCCGAAGGCTCCCTTCTGAACTCACGATAGCGCGCAAGCACCATCTGAATAAAGCTAGCACTAATCTTCACGAATTCTCCTACCTGTCAGCTTTAGAAAAACATCTTCGAGAGTTCCCTGGCGCATATGGAAAGACTCAATTGTAATCGAAAGACTATCACAAGCTCTAATAATTTCTTGAATCTGTTGGGTCGCTTCTGCCATTTGCACTGTTAGAGTCTTTTCGCTGGTCGCCCTCGCAATTTTAAGCCAAGACAACCTACCAACGAGAAGCTCGCTTATCTCAGCTAAAGATCTTCCTGGAAGGCTTAAGTCAATGGTTAAGACTTCTTTTTCACTATACTTAGCAATCAACTCCCGAGGGCTTCCCTCAGCGATAATCTTGCCACGATCTATAATAGCGACTCGATCAGCAAGCTCTGCTGCCTCTTCCATGTAGTGGGTGGTGAGAAAAATACTCTTCTGATCCGCTTTAAGGTCTTCAATCATCTGCCAGATTGACCTTCTTGCTTGTGGGTCAAGGCCAGTTGTTGGTTCATCAAGGAAAACAAGGCCAGGATCGTTGACCAACGCACAACCAATATAAACGCGCTGTTTCAGACCCCCTGACAAATGTCTCAGTTGCGTGTTTAACTTTTCGCCTAGGCCCAGTTTCTCAACCAGCGGTAAAATATCTCTCGAATTTTTATAGAAGCTCGCAAAGAGCTTGAGAGTTTCTTTGACGGTGAATCTTTTATATAGATTCGTCTCCTGAAGGAGA
>CAZBDM010000308.1:0-5892 GCA_964490675.1 uncultured Oligoflexales bacterium | reverse complement strand
GACCTTGTTGACGAGGAGGTCTATATTGTTGGTCACCCCTCCGCAGCTCTTAAAAAATGGACCAAGCAAAAAGGTCAAGCCTCTGTCAATAAGTGGATGATCTTTGATGATTTTGCGATTGGTGGTAACAGTGGCTCGCCGGTTTTTAACAAAAACGGATCGGTCGTGGGTCTTCTTCACCGCGCCCAGGTCGGTGCAAACAGCCTGACAAGAAGTGGCCTCAAGGGTACCTCTATAGGATCTTGCTCTGATTCCCTTCTTCAAGCAAGTGGCGGAACTTCTGGGTTTGATCAAATCGAAAGAATTGCAAACGTTGCTTCAGTAGAAAAGGCGCTGAGCAGTGTTAACGCAGAAAGGATGTCAAAGACTCAAGCTTTTGTTTACAAGCAAGTCCTCAATGCCATGCACATAGGCAATTTCGGTGAAGAGGGAAAACATATCTCTGATACGCAGCTTGAGTTATGTGCTTCACCAGATGAACTCAAAGGACCGGCAAACATCAGTTCCATTAACAGCATCGAATGCTTCGTTTACTTAAAGCACTGGCTTAATTGCGTCGAATACCGAGATCAATCCCACAGAATCTGTCCACAAGGTGAGAAAAGACAGACTTTTCTTGACCGCATAGAATGGATGATCGAAAGCTCTTTCGCTCTCTCTCACGATCAACATCTTGCAGCATCCTATCAATTGAGGTTGAGACTGATAGAAGACGTTCATACGACAGATGAGCTTAATGCTATTTTAGGTACAATCTCGGATGAAATGTGGCAGATCATCGGCCTTCAGTTGTCTTATTACGTCGCTAAGCTGGCAAGTATGCATCCAAACTTAAAACCAGCCGTAGAGGGGAAGGTTGTAGAAACCTTGAAGGACTATCGTTCCTACCAAAACCACAACCTATTCTATCAATATATAGTCCAAGGACTCGCCTACCTCGAAAAGCTTGGCTATATGAGCAAAGAGGAACTCGATCGGGAGGTCAATGAGATACTTTTTGGACCTGATATCCAACTCAGTCTCTTCCTCGATGCCGAAGCAGCACTTTTTGAAATGGGTTACTTTAACTAAAAAAACCCGGATTGAACGTCCGGGCATGACTCACTCCTAAGAAAGCAATCGATTTAAGGCGTCGTATAGGAAATAGAAATAACGACATATTCTTTGCTACCTTTCGGAGCTTTGATTTCGACAAGGTCATCTTCTTGTTTACCAAGCAAGGCTTTTGCCATGGGAGAGCTAATCGAAATCTTGTTGTGTTCGATATCCGCCTCGAGATCACCGACGATGCGGTAAGTCTTCTCTTCACCTGAATCTTCATCGCTGAGGACGACCCAAGAGCCAAAACGTACAGCGTCGACGTCTTGATTACTAAAATCGATGATCTGAGCGCGCGCCAGCTTGTCTTCGAGGTCGTTGATACGTGCCTCGATGAACCCCTGCTTTTCCCGAGCAGCGTGATACTCAGCGTTTTCTTTCAAATCGCCGTGCGCACGAGCTTCAGCAATTTCATCGATCACCTTTGGTCTTTCGACCGACTTGAGGCGTTCTAACTCTTTAGATAATTCAACATGACCCTCTTTGGTAAGAGGTACACTCTCTACAGTCATCTCTGGTACCACCGTAATTTTAACTGTTTGATTTTTAGAAACTGGCCGTAGCGGCGAAAGCAAATGTGGCTGAGGATGCTTCAATATCTTGCGTTTGTGTATCGCCAAGCTTTTGCGCTTTTCCGCTACCTTGCTGCAAGATCACACCGGCTGTTAGCTGGTTATTGGGTTGAACCCAAGCTAAAAATAGGGATTCCCCTATAAAGTCGACGTGATCAGGCTGTCCTGCTTTACCTTCCTCCACCTGTGGTCTTGCATCATTATTGGTGAAAACCCCAGCTCTCAGAGGCATGGCGGGCAGAAGGTAATATTCTACACCAGTGGCGAAATTTGTCACTGCTTCTTTTTCATACACGGCTTTGTTAAAGGACGGTATCGTGCCGGCATCTTTAACTTCTCCGTAATTGATGACGTCAAAAGTCCAAAGAAGTCGCGGGCTGGCAAACCAAGCGAAGCCGAGCCGCGCTTCGGTCGGCATCGAACCAAGCGGATCGTCAGACTTGGTGGTATCGGTTGATTGTAAGAGCGTTGCAGCTGCCGTGACTTGGCTATTTTCCTCGAGCGTGGTGTTATCTGCTTCACTAATAACAGCGACTCTTCTCTCGACACCAACTTCCATCGACTGAGAAAGCCATGCTCCCCCTTTTATCGTAAGACCTGCCGAAAACTTACCGAAGGCATACTGCATGCCAAGAACACCTTGCACACCATCGGCATTAAGCTTTTGGCGAATATTCTGAGTCAGGATTTGAACAAAGACGTTTCCGTTCTCATCGGCTTTGCTTTGTTTGACATCTTGATATTCTTGAACAAGCTCAGAAGCATTTGCGTAATTAATCGCGATACCCACTGAGAAGCTGCTTCCAAAACGTTTGGCAAGACCCGCTCCTGCAAACAGAGACGAGGCTCGTAAGTTAGAGGTCCGATGGAAGCGGTAAAGAGTCGTACTGCCAATCTGAAGATCTTCGATAAGGTTATCTTGATCTTTAAGATCACTATCAATGGTGAAAACTCCGAAAGCAGCGACGAGACCTTTAGAGATATTATCTAGTTTCTGGAGACCACCAAAGAAAGAAGGCGTCGATCCGCCACTCTCTTCAACGAAGTCTTTATCTCCGAGTGCTTTTTTGTATGTTGCTTCGCGGGCATAAAAAGCGTTGGCAGAACCCGACACATCATTGGAAAGCGCGAAGCCAAGACCTGCAGGATTATAATAAATACCAGTAGCATCGTCAGCGACTGCTCCAAAAGCCCCGCCCATACCGATGGCACGGTCACCGATAAGGATATTTTGATAGTGGAATTGATCAGCACTTGCATGAGGACTGAGCAGCAAGCCCAGAGACAGCAATAACCACCACTTTTGAACAACCTTCATGGAGCACTCCGCGTTTACATGACTTAATAGGATTAAGTTGAAGATCTCTTTTTCTTTTCTGGCAGATCTTTATGATACTTCATAAACCTTTTTTCGCCTTTCGCACCGACGATTTCATTAGCCTTCATCTCATTAAGAAGTTTGGCGATGCGCTTTCTTCGATCAATTGGCCGTGGGTGCGTCTTAGCGAGGACTTTCGTATCGATATTCTTTTTGCCTTCTTCGAGCCTCTTAAGATAAACCGTCAATGCTTTAGGATCATAGCCAGCTCTAATGCCGTATTTCGTGCCTTCACGATCGGCTTGGTATTCGAGTTTTTTGTCGAGGCCTTTTTCAAGAATAAGAGACATGCCCGCCTTAGCGGCTTGAAGAGCACCAAGAGCGGCACCGGCCGTCGCACCGAGGTAGCGTGAAACAGTCGAGAGGGTTTCCGATTTTTCAGTGACGACTTCTCTTTGTCTGACCTTCATAGTTTCTGGAATCTTTGAACCACCGCGCTTCTCGACATCTTTGGCGATATCTTCACGTTTTTTAGCAGTCATCTTTTGTAAAGTGTTGAACATGTGTTTGTGACCGACGTGAGCGATCTCATGGCCAAGAACCATACCAAGTTCAGCTTCATTGCGGGCATTGCGAATAGCCCCAAGAGTCACCAGGATATAGCCTCCTGGACAGGCGAATGCGTTGACCATATCGGTGTCGAGAACAGCGAATGAATAACGACGCTCAGGGTAATCACTATAACTGGCGACATATGCACCAACTTGATTGAGATAACCGATCAGATTTGTATCGCCGAATGAACCGTAGTACTGCAGAAGACGACCGGCCATATTACGTCCGATCTCGACCTCCGCCTGGTAGGCTTCGATCATCTCGCGCTCTTCTTGACTAATTTCAAAGTCTTCCAGCGTCTTTTGTGTGCTTTTCGTGCATGATGAATGTGTGAACGCAACACCGACCAATGCAAACGTCACAGCAGGGGCAATAAAAATTTTGCAGTGAGACCACATGCACGAGCTCCCAGGGCGGATAAAAGAAGAAATACGAAGTAAAAACTTTTACTTCCAGGATAAATGAATGGTCGGCTTTCAGCAATAGGTAGGATTTGAAAAATCCGACAATGTAAGGATTTATGAAACCGCCTTGGACGCATAGCAAAAAGGAGTGCTCCACCACTTTGTGCGTATTGGTACGTGGCGATGCATAAAGACGCATGCCACGCAGTAGGTGGTTTGTTTAGGAGTCCACTTATTCGGCGCCGACTTTCGCTTCAATCTCTGCAAAGACTAGCTCACCAAGCTTTTCAACTTGAGCTTCAGGAATGTTAATGTCTTCCATTTTGTAGACGAGACGCAAGTTGGGGCGAACATTGCCAGCGAAAGCGGTATCACCACTTTCATCAAGCCCACGCACACCCATGACTGCGGAGCGGGAACGATTGTTAGCGACGTCACCTGCGTCGCGTCCCTGTTTGACGACGGATTGGATTTTTTTGGTAAGACTGCTGGACGTGCCCTTCTTACGTTTCACTTTCATAACCGATACGAATCCTTGCCGGCCGTTGACCACCACAGACCAATACATGCCTTTGCGTTCTTTTGATTCGACGGTTTCACCTTTTTGGAGGGTTTTAATCACTGAGCCTTTCTTAGAAGCTTTGTCGAAAACTTTTACGCCACTTCTTTTCGCCTCGACCATCGCCGCCATCGCGTCGGCAGCAAGTGCTAGACTTAAAAAGCTCACAATCGCAGTAAATAGGCTCGTTTTAAACATCTTCATGACCTAATCCCTCGTTACCGGTTCAGGTTATATAAAGGCGATCGGATGACCTGTTGAGATTCTTTACATAATCAGGAAAATCTCAAACGATAATAGTGCTTTTTGCCCCTCTTTACCAAGCAGCCACCGGCCTGCTCAATAAGAGTTGCAGTCACTTCATGTTTAATATCATCCACCTTTTCACCGTTTATGGCTAGCCCCCCCTGCTGGACGAGACGTCGAGCTTCTGCCTTAGAAGGAACAATCTTTGCTAAGGTAAGAAAGTCGAGCACCAGCATACTCTCGCCAAACTCATCACGCGAAAGAAGCACCTCTGGTTCGTTACCAGTTCCAACTGAACCTCCTGCACTGTAAAGCTTGCCAGCAGTTTCTTTAGCTTTGTTGGCTTCTTCTTCACCGTGAATCAATTTGGTCACTTCGTAAGCAAGCACGACTTTCGCTTCATTAATCTTGCTTCCTTCCAACGAAGACAGACGCTTAACCTCTTCGACCGGAAGTTCGGTCATGTAGAAAAGAGATTTTTCCACGGAAGCATCTTCAATATTTCGCCAGTATTGGAAAAAATCAAAAACGCTCGTCTTATCTGGATCAAGCCAGATCGCGCCTTTTTCTGTTTTACCCATCTTACGACCATCGGCCGTTGTTAACAGCGGCATGGTGAGACAGAAGGCTTTTTCCGTTGATATACGTCGGATCAAATCAACCCCAGCAAGCATATTACTCCACTGATCGTCTCCCCCCATCTGTAGCGATACCGACTGTTCTTTGTTGAGGTGAAGGAAATCGTAGGCCTGAAGGAGCATGTAGTTAAACTCTAGAAAGGTGAGGCCCTGCTCTTTCTCAAGGCGACTTTTAAAACAATCTGCCGTGAGCATGCGGTTGACACTGAAGTGTTTACCGATGTCTCTCAGAAAAGGCAGGTACTCAAGACCTAAAAGCCAGTCAGCGTTATTGACCACAACACCTTTCTCAGGATCGCTAAGATCGAGAAGGCGCCCAAGCTGAGCGGTGAACTTTTCGATGTTGCTCTTGATGGTTTCATCGGTAAGCATCTGGCGCATTGAGGTCTTACCAGTTGGATCACCGATGAGGCCTGTGCCTCCTCCCATAAGAACAACCGCG
>CAZBDM010000307.1:4715-5904 GCA_964490675.1 uncultured Oligoflexales bacterium | reverse complement strand
TAAAGCTATGGGCCAGGTCGATGGATTTGTTAAAATTTTAGCAGATAAAGAAACCGATCGGGTGCTCGGTGTTCATATCATCGGTGCGAATGCCTCTGAATTGATTGCCGAAGCCGCCATTGCCGTAGAATACTCTGCAAGTGCTGAAGATATTGCACGGTCTGTGCATGCTCACCCAACCCTTGCAGAAGCGATCAAAGAAGCAGCTTTGGGTGTTGATAAACGTATGATTCATAGTTAGTAAAAGCCAACATATCTGCAAATTTACTTTGGGAGTCTTTAAGCAATGTCTAAAAAGTTTAGCTTCGCATCAGGGGCAAACGCAGCTTATCTGGAGAGTCTTTACGAACAGTACCTTTCAGACCCCAATAAGGTAGACGAAACTTGGCGTAATTTCTTTGAAGGCTACGAATTTGCTTCGCAAGGGACGGTTGGATCTTCGCAAAGTGTCCAGGAAGCCCACGAGAGCGCAAAAGTCGAAGCCTATATCAACGCTTTTAGAAGACTGGGTCACTTATCATCTCATCTCAACCCGCTTGCTGAGGCGCCTGGCATTTCACGAGACTTATCTCCAAAGTATCACGGACTGGGAGAGGTTGATGATAAGAAGATTTTTCATCCAGTAAACTTCGCTACTGGCGAAAAGATGCCCTTCTCAGAAATCAAAGAACGCCTTGAGAAAACCTACTGTCGTACTATCGGAGCCGACTTTAGAGATATCAATGATATCGAAATCGTAAAGTGGTTTCAGAAAAAGATGGAAGAATGCAGCAATCAACCGCCGGTCTCTTTAGACCAAAAGAAACAGATTCTTGATCGCCTCGCCCACGCTGAAGGCTTTGAAAGATTCTTGCAAGCTCGCTATCTCGGCCAAAAGAGATTTTCTTTAGAGGGCTGTGAGTCGCTTGTTCCGATGCTTGACGCCCTTATCAGTCAATCCGCTAAAGAAGGCGTTGAAGAAATTTGCATGGGAATGGCCCATAGGGGACGTTTGAATGTTCTGGCGAACGTCATGGGTAAACCGGTCGATCGCATGTTGATCGAATTCGAAGGCAGCGAGTTTAATCCTTTTGATATCGATGGAGACGTTAAGTATCACTTGGGTTACAGCAACGACTGGCGCTCAGAAAGTGGCCGTAATGTGCACCTTTCGCTCACCTTCAACCCTAGCCACTTGGAGTTTGTTAAC
>CAZBDM010000307.1:0-4705 GCA_964490675.1 uncultured Oligoflexales bacterium | reverse complement strand
ACGAGATTGAGAGCAATGGCAAAAAAGTGCGTATTATGTTGCTTCCCAACCCAAGCCACTTGGAAGCTGTCAATCCGGTCGTCGAGGGATTTGCGAAGAGTCGTGAGCGTCAAATAGGCAAGAACCCAATGGTCGTCACTCCCGTTCTTCTCCATGGCGACGCTAGTTTTATTGGCCAAGGGTTGGTTGCTGAGACTCTCAACCTTTCGCTGTTGGAAAGCTACAGCACAGGTGGAACCATTCATATTATCATTAACAATCAAATCGGATTTACTACCAATCCACGTGATAGCCGTTCTTGTGATTATAGTTCTGATATTGCAAAGCTTATCCGCGCCCCTGTTCTTCACGTCAATGCTGACGATCCCGAAGCCTGTATTTGGACTATGCAGCTAGCGGTGGAATATCGACAGAAGTTTGGTAAAGACATCGTTATCGATCTGATTGGCTATCGCCGTCACGGACACAATGAAACAGACGAGCCTGGATTCACGCAGCCCCTCATGTATAAGACAATCTCGAAAACGCCGACCGTTCTCCAAAAATATGTCGAGAAAATCGTTTCAGAAAAGTCTTTGAGTGCAGAAGAGGCAAAGTCGTATTCAGATCATGTCAGAAGTAAACTGCAAGCTGCATTTGAGAAGGTGCGAGCTAAGAAAGTTGACAGTAAGAAGACAGAGTATCCTGAAGCCCTCAAGGAAGTGCTTGAATACACCAAAGTTCGTCGCAGTGAAGTGATGAAATCTGTTGAAACGGGTATCAAAAAAGACAAGCTTCTTGATATAGCCAACAAAATTGTATCAACACCTGACTCATTTACACTTCATCCAAAGATTAAGCGTATCTTTGCTGCCAGACAGAAGATGCTTGAAGGAGAAGGTTCGATCGATTGGGGCTTTGCTGAATTGATTGCTTTTGGAAGCGTCGCCGACGAAGGCCACCATGTCAGACTGTCTGGACAAGACTGTAAAAGAGGTACTTTTTCCAGTCGTCACGGTGTCGTCTTTAATTACGAAACAGGTGAACAGTACGAGCTTCTGCAGCACATTTCAGAGAACCAAGCTCCCGTTCACATCATTAATAGCCCTCTTTCTGAACAAGGCTGTCTTGGTTTTGAGTTTGGCTACTCTGTTGCTGACCCTAAAGCTTTAGTCTTATGGGAAGCGCAATTTGGTGACTTTGCTAATGGTGGTCAGATCATTATTGATCAATTTCTCGTTGCATCAGAAGCGAAGTGGACACAAACATGTAGTCTTGTGATGATGTTGCCGCATGGCTATGAAGGCATGGGCCCAGAACATTCGAGCGGTCGACCGGAAAGATTCCTACAACTTTGTGGTAATACGAATATTCAAGTCTGTAATGTTACCACCCCGGCACAGCTTTTTCACTTGCTTAGACGACAAGTCAAAAGAGATTTCCGAAAACCACTGATCTTAATGACTCCCAAGAGCCTCTTAAGACACACAAAAGTGATTTCAAAAGTAGAGTCTTTTACAAAAGACCACTTTCACGAAATCATTTGGGATGAGGCTGTCAAAGATGAAAGCAAGGTTGAGACTTTGGTTCTTTGCACAGGAAAGATCTTTTATGAACTTAATGAGCAGAAGGAAAAGCGCAAAATAGATAACATTCCAGTCGTTAGAATTGAGCAGTTATATCCATTTCCCTACGAACGTTTGACTGAGCAGTTAAAACTTTATCCTTCTCTTAAAAATGTGATCTGGGCCCAGGAAGAACCTGAAAATATGGGCGCTTGGAGTTTCCTTAGAAGTCGCCTTGAGAGAATCGTTGGAGATAAAGCCGTTGTCAAATACGTTGGTCGACGTACTTCTGGTACGACGGCCGAGGGTGCGAGCAAGGCTCACCAAGCTGAGCAGGCTCGTATTATTGACGAAGCTTTGGGAATTGCTTGTGGTTGGGAGCCCAAGCTGATGGGAATGAAGCATTAACCTGCTTTACGCTTGGGAAGTCGATTGAAAGGCGTTTTACTGACAATTTTATCTGTCATACTGGTCTTTTCTTGTGTGACCACTCCCGAAAGCAATAGAAAAGCTATTCGCTTTGTCCCCGATGCAACGATGAATAGTCTCGCCAATCAAGCTTGGCGAGATGTCTTACAAAAAAGTAAACCTCTAAAAGATCCAAAGCTTGTCAAACAGGTGAGCGAAATAGGCAAACGAATTGCACGTGCTAGCGAAGCCAATTTTGCGTGGGAGTTTAAGGTTCTTGATGATCCAAAGATGATCAATGCTTTTTGCCTGCCAAATGGCAAGATTGCGGTCTATTCAGGAATGATAAAGGTGGCCAAAACTCACGGTGGTATAGCTGCTGTTCTCGGACATGAAGTTGCTCACGCAGTGTTAAAGCACGGCGCAGAACGGGTGAGTCAGAATATCTTGGTGCAATTTGGACTTGTTGCCGCTAGCCAGCTAAAAACGGACAAAAAATATCAGCCTTACATATTAGCTGCTTTAGGGCTTGGTCTGCAGTTTGGCGTACTTATGCCATACAGTAGATATCATGAGAGTGAAGCAGATCACATCGGTCTTAAATATATGGCAAAAGCTGGTTATGATCCGAAAGAAGCTGTCGAACTTTGGCGGAGAATGGCAAAAAAAGGTCAATCAGTTCCGGAGTTTCTTTCCACTCATCCTCATTCAAGCCGCAGAGCCCGTGATCTCGAGAAGAGTATTAGTGCAGTGAGTGGGCTTTACTTGAAGAGTGAAAAACAAGATTCCCAGAAGCTGCTGCGCTAACAAATCAGAAAAATCTTCCTACACGAAATTTTCATAGACTTGTTAAAATAAATACAGGTGTAAGTATTTTCATGAAAAACTATTTTGAGAAAACTGTGCTTTCAAAGAAGAGAATTACAGGTTCCCTCCTCGCCACTGTTTTATTGCTTGGCTGTCGGACGCTTATGCCGGCAAAACCAGGTAGTCAACTGAACTCTTACGATATTCCGAAAGTTGCCGGTGTCAGCGATGATGCTCCTTTGTCAGGACAATATTTCGGATATATCAATTTAAAAGAAATCGGTCTAAGTGTTCCGATCTCTGTTGAGCTCATTGCATATCGAAGAACTGCCAGTCTTCTAAAGATGCGTGCAGTCGTCAAAGTGACTCAAGGAAGCTTCTCCGGCCATGAGTACTTTGGCTATTATTTTCCATTTGTCGACTATAATTTCAAATCGAAACAAATTGTTTTTAAATCGAAAGATAAAACAATGGCTATCAACCATGCAAAGTGGACCAACGACATCATCTATGGGAATCTTGAGATTCCTTCGGAGAGTCTTAAAGCGTCGTTTTTTGTGCGTTGGAAATCGGGAAAAGAGAGGCAGATCTTAAATCAAGAAATGCTGGCGGAACTGCCTGTTGCTCACCCGATTTCTGGCACATATATGGCGAATTGCAAAGGTCAGCAAAGAGGTTTGCAGCTAACCTTGAGCCAAGGATTGTCTACTAGAGAAGAAAAACTTTATGATTGGCAAATCCTAGGTCAATGGATTGAACAAGATAGCAGTTGTTTGAATAAGATACCCTGTCGCTATACTCCGACTGAGGTAGGGCAGTTTTCAGTGGGACTGAGGACTCTCAAGCTTAAGGGACAAATTAGTGAAAACATCTGTCAACAAAATAAAGATGGCTTCAAATGTGGAGAGTGTCAATACAACTACCAGACTGCAGTCTCAAAACAAGTAAGCGTGAGTGACTACCGTATTTATAATCGCAAATTTCACAGTCTTATTCACGTTAAACCTAATATCCAACCTGTTCCAGGGGATATTATCGGTGATTATTTTGGCTTCATCCATAATGAAGTCAGCAATCACTATCAGCTCGTTAAGCTATCGATCGCTTCTTTAAAAAAGACACTGAAAAATAAAAAAACTTGGGACCTACTCAATGGTTCGGCAACACTATTTTTTGAAAATGCTTCATCAGAAGAGTATATCGCTTACAAATTTGATCTAAGGCGATACGTCAAAGATCGCAATGTATTTGTTTT
The DNA here is from genome assembly GCA_964490675.1 of uncultured Oligoflexales bacterium. Classification (GTDB taxonomy): domain Bacteria; phylum Bdellovibrionota_B; class Oligoflexia; order Oligoflexales; family JAWKNZ01; genus CAZBDM01. The sequence goes on along the minus strand of CAZBDM010000307.1, from coordinate 691 downwards.
TGATGGTCCAGGAGAAGCTTTCTTTGTTGTAACAGGATGGAAAAAAGAAGGGATCGAAGGGATTTGGTATTCTAAACGATTCGGACGTATTGGAACCGTCGAGTTTAAAAAATATCAAGTCCCTCTTTTGTCAAAGACCACACCGCTTATCCCCTCTTTTTCTGGAGTCTATCAGGCAGATGATTATAGACTTTTTCTCTCAACAAGACCCAATGTCAGTCATACATCTAACGATTTTTATCCAATAAAGGTTCAAGGTGTCTTTCAGGAAGGTCCGAATCTTTCAAAGAAGGTTGCAATCACCAACGCAAAGTATGATTTTTATAGTGGTCAAGTCAGTATTTGGTTGGAAGATAGTCGAATCTTGCAGGGAACAATTAACAAGCAAGGTCTGTCGATTCACTGGCCCCAGGATATCAGCTTTAAAAAGCTTCCTCCCCTTAAAAAGCCTCCTGCTGGTAAGTCAAAGAGCTGACTATGCAACTCTTGGGATATAGATCCTACTTTTACTCTCTTCAAAAAGTTTGAATGGTAGAGATGGATCATCAATAGATTCAGCAGATCCGAGGATTAGAAAGCCATCATTTGAAAGCTGTTTTCTCATTCTCGTCAAGATGGACTTAACGGTAGCATCATCAAAATAGATCAATACATTTCTACAAAAGATTATATGGTATTCTCTATCCACATC
>CAZBDM010000306.1:0-5917 GCA_964490675.1 uncultured Oligoflexales bacterium | reverse complement strand
GTAAGCATCCATCCAGAAAGTCCTCTTAACACGACCATCTCCTTTGATCTTTGTGAATCACTTCAAATTTACTAGGGATGTTGTCGACTAAATTTTTTAAAAAGATTAAAATTTTTTTTGATGGTCTGACTAAGTTGTCAGAATATTGATTGAATTTTAATAACCAAAGACACATCGAAAGCGACATTCGAAACCTTTGGTTTTCAATGTTTACGCCTTTAAGAAGAGTTTGCTACTATGTCTTTATGATTAAGTTACTAATATTTATCACGTTATTTATCGCTCAAACAGGCGCCTTACTTATTGCTCCCCTTCTTTTTATTGACCAACCGCAATTCCTTATGGAACTTGAAAAGCGCGGCCTTTCGTTCAGCAAAATTGTTACGGGCACAAATCAGCAGGCTTCTTCTAATAAAACTCTCTACTTAAATTCTTTCTATAAAAGTATCGCTGATAGCATTTCCACAGACCTTGATGACCTGAAGTCAAAAGATCGCCTACTAAGCGTCACGATGGCGCGCAGTCATCGTCTTTTTAATAAAAAATGGCTGACATCAAAAGCTGCTCGTTTTGAATTGGTCGGTATTGTAAACCGTGTCGACCGGATGCCCTTTGCCAAAGGAACTTGCGGTGAAGTAAGATTGATCTATCGACTCTCCTACCGCATTAAAACAAAACAAGGATGGGTGCACTCCCGCCTGCCTTTTACGACAAACGCCGTTTACTGGTTAAAGAAACAATCAACAAGCTGCTCTGAGATCGCCAAGAAATGGAATAACATAAAAGCAAAAAACAGAACGCAGTTACTGGCAGAGTTGTTTGCTAGCGATGGGATTCTCAGCCCAAGTGTGATCAATGTTAAAAACCAAAAGTCGATCGAAGTCAACATGCAGTCTGTGCGCTGGCCTTCGACCATACGTCCGGATATGGGGGGTTATGCAGAATATCTACAGAGAGTCTTTAAGAGAAATACTTCCAGAAAGATCTATCAACTTTCACCCCTTGAAAACACGCCTGATGTCGAGAAGCTGGCTTCCTCGGCCGCTTTGAAAAGCGAATTAAAACGATGGTTAAAGGATCCAACAAACCTCAAAAAGATCGACGCGGGAACCGTTGTCATTCCAGAACGGTTTCTCTCCCGTAAAGTCACTTCTTTTGCACTACATGGTATGGCTCGTTTAGCTAATCGACCCTTCGATCAGTTGTTTAAAGAAAACGACTTTAAAGAGATTAACTATTCAGATCTTCAACATGTAAAATCACCAAAATCACTGCTCCGAAGACTCAACGACATGAGCTGCGTCGGATGTCATCAAGGACGTACCATTGCAGGATTTCACTTTCTAGGTAAGGACCGCAAGGAAACGCACTCTGTTAACGCTATTTTCACTGCAGGCTCACCACACTTTGTCAAAGACATGCCAAGAAGAAAACAGTTTCTCGCGAGCCTTGCCAAAGGGCAGTACCCTTCACTTCCTCGACCCTTTTCTGAGCGCGCCGATAGCGGTGAAGGCGGCTACGGCTCTCACTGCGGACTATCAGGAAAGGCAGGGGAAGACTACCGTTCATGGACCTGCCAAGCGGGTTATAGTTGTATGAGTTTTGATAACAACCCCGCTTCCGGAATTGGCCGTTGCATCCCAACCAAAAGAGGTCGTGCTGGTGATCCCTGCCAAGTGGGAAGCATGCAACAGATTTCCAATCCTCACCGCGACAAGATCGTAGCAGCCAAAGATATCGGCTGTGCCGAGGGTTATCATTGTGAAGTCACCCAAGTTGGTTTTCCAAGCGGCATGTGCTCCAATGGATGTCGAGGATTGCGGACGGGAGAAGCTTGCGGCTCTATTGCAATTCTCTATGGTTTTAATCAATGCCTTGTTAAGGGACGCAAACCGTTTTTCCAGTGCCTTGCCGACAATGTCAGACCTGGCTCACTACGAGCTTGCGATGACAAAAACCCCTGTCGTGACGATTACATCTGTGCCCGCATAGAAGAGCAAAAAGGCGCTTGTATTCCACCTTATTTCCTCTTTCAGTTGCGGGTTGATGGCCACCCTCGCCCTACTTAAATCGAGAATCGACCGCGTACTTTCCTGGCCCCGCAAGAAAGATCGCCACATAACCAATCAAAAAGAGAATCGCCTTCTCTTGCTTGGCAAAAGGATCGTTACCATGGATGACAAAAGCTGCGACAACCATCGTGACGATTAGAGGAATAACGGCTGCTCGGGTAAAAAGACCAACAGTAACTCCTAAAGCGCAAAAGAATTCAGAAAATACCGTTAAACCTAAACTGACAGGAGATCCCACTCCCAAAGGATCCGGGAAGCTATCCATCCGATCAGCAAAGCCAGACAGTTTGCCTAGGCCGTGACCCAACAGCATCGTGAGCCCAAAACCAAGACGAAGAATCAATGCTGCGGCATCATTAAAAGCAGGTTTGAGAAAACTAGAAATCAACGACATGGTCCCTCCAAAGGTTAATTTCATTATCTATACCAGCAACCCTCATTTTTAACCAGACAAGATTCCTGTAAGTAAGCTTTTCTACTCTTCACGTACAACATATAAATATCTATTATCACTTTATTTTTTAGATTTTCTTTGAACAAACAAGCCACTTTACCGTTAGCCAGCTAGATAGAAAATACAACACACAGACAACAATACTCAGTCAAGGGGATCACAAATGAATACTTCAATTCCATTACTGCACTAAGCTAACCAAACAGGCAGTCACAAACAAAAGAATATCGATCATCAAAGTTTTGCAAAAACTTAATTCGTCATTGTGAATGGGTTTTCGCATCAACACTATCAAGAAAGGTACGAATATGTTTCGTAAAGGGACTTTATTATCAATTTTGGTGTCAATGTTTGCTTGCCAAGGAGCAGAGCAAGCGCAGAAGCGATCTGAAAAACGTCAGAGTTTTAATGTTGCCATTGAACGCTCAGAAAAAAATTTAAATCTCGCACAAGTAGAGTTGGTGATCGACAAAATCATCGGCGGCTTTATCGGTTGTAATGATCAATCCTGGTCGATCGAGGGCGACAAAGGAACGGTCTTTGCTAGTGAAGAATGCCAATCAGTTACTTACGAACAACTGACTTTTAGAGAACAAGGTAACACGACAGAGATCACTCTCAAGGCTAATAGCGAAGATACTTACCGCGATAGCTACGGTATCAGTTGGCGGTTTCTCTTTGCTCAAGAAACAGGCCTTGCTCGTCTCGTCAGTTCATTTGATGCAACTTTTGAAGAGGGCATCAATGTCCAAAATAGTCGTTTTAATATTGAAGTCGCAGTTGATCATAGTGGCGAAGCAATCTGCGATGCTCAAAAACCTTTTAGCATCACAAGCAGCGGTGGCAGTCGTGTAATGATTTCACTTAATAGCCATGCCAGCGGTGCAGTGTCAGGCGTAGAGTTCATCGTTGATGAGGACAAGCTCGCTGAAGGGTCGCCCAAACCAGAGGTGATGGCGACCGGCTTTGAAATCAACTTTTCGGCTTATGCACCTGATGAATACGTTTATGAAAATGTAATGATAGCTCAGAAAGGCGAAAGCAGCTGCCGCGTAGTAAGGCTAACGGTGAATTTGCAATCAGAAGCCACCGCATGGGTCGTCAGAAATAGTATTGAGTTGACCAATAGTTTTTCTATGCTTACCGGAGTTTCCCCCGACGCAGAGCTAGTGGTCAAGACTCTAAAAGATCAAAAACATTTTTTACCTGAAAGTCATGAGATCGGTCTTTATAGCCATGAGACTCAGTTTGCAATTACGGAACTTGCTGGATCAAATTGTTTTACGTTTGTAAATGATGAGGTCTTGCGAAATACACTTAACCCGACGATTAATTTCGATCTCCCGCCAGAGGATGCCTTAAGCTTTGGCGGACTTGAACGTCTCATCGAAGGGATGCTGACTAAGTTTCTGCCCAACTACTTAGAAGACGATCTACAAACAAGGATCATCCTGGAAGAACTCGTTAAAGATCTTCTCGACCTGCCCGGCTACCAGGATGCCACTGCGACTAAAACGATTGCTGCCGGGGCTTGCACGGCTCTCCTAAGCTCACCAGCAAATGTTTTTTACAAAGAATAACTCAACGAGATAAACATATTGAAAAGAGGCAAATAATGAAAAAGAACAAAATGCAACTTATATCTGAAGGCTATAAGAATCACTTTGGCAGACCAAAAACCCGCCGTCAACTCCTCGGTCAGGGAATGATTGCAGGCTTCGGCAGTGTTATGCTTCCAAGTTTACTATCAATGATCTCTGAAAAGGCCTACGCTGAAGGAGACTGTGGCGTCACCAAAGAGGTTTTCAAAACAACAATTCCTGTCATAAATATTGAGCTCGCAGGTGGCGCTGGGATCGCTGGCAAAAATGTAATGGTTGGCGGCCGCGGCGGACAACTCGACCCTCTCCCTGAAGGATATGCACATTTAGGTCATCCAGGTCTAGCGATGGTTCCTTCGGAGTCGATCAATGGAGATCAAGACGGTCTTCTTTTCGCAAGTAATAGTCCTATGCTTGAAGGGATCAGAGCAAAACTCGAAGAAAAAAACCGCAGGTTCATCAACGGCGTCGTCATTTGCGGAACTTCATCTGACGACACCGGAAATAACCTGCACGACACCAGTCATGTTTTTTCTGCTTTAGGACGATATCAAGCCGTCGCCAACGTCGGCACAACTAGAGCTGATCCTATTGAAAGAAACGCCGACTTCGACGCCCTGCGTATGATTCGTATCGAAGATGCAAAGGCATTAAAAGCCTTAAGCGTCTTAAAGAGCAATCTTGATCGTGACGGCGCCAAAAAAATCCTCATGGCAGCAGGCAACATGGGGAAAGAGCAGCTTAAAAAGTTCCAGTTTGGTGGCCTTTCCACTCAAACCAAAGCTCTCATCGAATGCGCTTATGGTAAAGTAGACCACAAACTTGATGTTTACTCAGATATGTTACTTGATCCTACCTTTAATGAGGCTTTTAAAAATAATGTCAATTTCGCAATAAGTAATGAGCAAGAAACCGCAACCATAGCAAACCTTGTCTTACGGGGAATTGCAGCTACCGGAACGATCAGCCTCGGTGGTTACGACTACCACGGTCGTGGTATTGAAAATCAGAATAAAAAAGACAAAGAAGCCGGTGAAGTTCTTGGAATCATCATGCAAGCAGCTTGTCACATGAATCAAAGCTTACAGATTAATCTCTTTTCAGACGGAAGCGTTGGATATAACCCGGAAGGAGCTCCAGCATCGGACAGAGGCAGCAATGCTTGTGTTGTTAGCTTCCTGGTAACCCCCGGAAGAAAAACTAATGTTATACGTACCCAAATTGGTGCTTTTACAAGCTTTGGAGTGGATAGAAGCACAGGGCCTTGGGCAGACAGCCCAGCACAGCAAGCGCGAACAATGTTTTATAACGGACTATTAGCCATGGGTAAGGGTGATCGCCTCGCGGAGTTCACCAATGATCCTGTGTTTAATACCTTCCTTGAAGACGCAATGTCTTTCCCGAAAGTCGTCTAAACCTCTTGGTCCCCCTAGTGGGGACCATCTCGCCAGCTTTATGAATCTAATTTAATCATCTCAGTATCGGATGTATAGTCCCCAAATTGGACATCACCATTTACAAACTCGTCGATTTTCTTGACCACTTCATCAATACGCTTAAGACTCAGTTTTGCTTTTTCGAACTTTTCTTCGTCCAAGTCTTTCAAGTTGTCTCCAAGCATAGTCATCGCGACAAACAAAGGGTTATTAATCTCATGATTATAAGTTGCGATCATCGCGTGTACGGTCCGCAAGCGTTCAAATTCCATGGCTTTCTTATTTAGATTGCGGTTTCTGATCGCTACTTTGACTTTATTAGCAATAATCTCGGGATCGATAGATTTGCTGATA
>CAZBDM010000305.1:0-5924 GCA_964490675.1 uncultured Oligoflexales bacterium | reverse complement strand
CCGATCGATCTTTTTAATGGTTTCCTACAAATCATTACGGTGATCATTGGCTTTCTTTCTGGCTTTGAATTGCCGCTTTGTTTAAATATTGCTGAGAGGCTGAAGCTTAAAAAGAGTCTCAATACAATCTTTGCTGCCAACTACTTTGGTACTCTCATGGGAACTCTGATTGTTGTTTTTCTGCTGCTTCCAGCACTCGATTTTAGTTGGTCAGCAGCGGTTATCGGTTCATTAAATCTAATCACTGCTTTTGTCATCTATGGCCTAGGTGACAGGCAATCTAAAATCCACTACATCGGAGTTTTAATGAGTGCTGCAGTGATCTTCTCGGTCGCTCTTTTGTCTCCGAGCCTCCATCAGTCGATGCTTAAAGCAAGATATTACGTCACAGTAGGGAGGCAAATAAAACCGGAGACGGAAGAACGTAATCTTAGTGAGCTACTCGCACATCCGACCGTTAAGCACTTTAAGTCGACTTATCAAAACTTAGATATCGTTCCCTATGACTCTAAAAACCCACAAAGAAAAGATGATTTTATTCTTTTTCTTGACCAACACTACCAGTTCGACTCTGCTTTCGCTGACCTTTATCACGAACTCTTTGTCCATGTACCGATCAATATGGCAGGAAAGATTCCAAAAAACATTCTACTGCTTGGTGCTGGTGACGGGATCGCAGCAAAAGAGCTCCTAAAGTATGGTGACCGGATCGAGAAGATTCATATGGTCGAGCTTGATCCGATGATGCTCAGGCTCGCGAATGAAGATGAAGATTTTTTAAGGGTCAACAAGGGAGCTCTCCAACACGAAAAAATTAAGCTGACAATGGGTGATGCTATGACCTACCTGCGGCAGACAAGAGAAAAGTTCGATGCGATCTTTATCGATTTTCCTTACCCGTTTAACTTCGATCTGTCGCGGCTCTATAGCATTGAATTCTATGCTTCAGCGAGGAAGACTCTCAAAGATGACGGCTTCCTTGTTTACGACGTTCCGATTTTTCCAAAGCATGAACTTACTGAGAAAAATCAGCAATATAACAACATTATTGGCTCTACCATTCATTACGCTGGATTTGAGTCATTTTATGGATACGGAGGCCAAACCAACCCTGAAGATCGAGAGACTTTTATCTTAGCTTTTCCTCATAAAAAAACCCCACAGATTGAACCTCAGTTCCTCTTTACAGAACTCAACTTAAAAATCGTTAACGAACGTAATCTTAGAAAAATCGCCAACCAAAGATATCCTTTTGAACCGACAAGATCACTCGTCCATTCGATCTTTAAGCCAAAACTTTTAATGCTAAGAGATTCGAGGTTGTAAGATGCAAGAGACCTCTCCTGCCACGGCGAAGAAAAGAATCGACTCATTAGACCTGTTAAGAGGAACCATCGTCCTATTAGCTATTCTCCAGCACTATGTCGGCTTTCACAACTTTTGGTATGAAGAATACACATACTTAAGAAACTTTACGCTTCCCTTTTATGACGATATCCGACTGCTTTATGAGTCAAAAACAATTCTCCACGCAGAAGGGGTGTTGTTTTACATTGGAACAGCGTTGATCCCTTGGTTGACCCATTTATATCTGGCTTTGGCATGCTTCAATCTTGCTTCGCGGGAACAAGAAGAGTTTAAGAAAGTCTACAAAAGCAAAACGAAGATTTTTGGGATGCTATTTGTGCTTTTTTATCTCGAAAATATCGCTTTTTACCCGTCTATCGGCTACGGTCTTTCGATTTTCCCTCTGCAGATTTTTTTGGCAGTATTAGCAATTATAACATTGTGTTATAGATTCTTAGGAGTGCGTGCGATCGCTATTTTGATGGTTCTGACGTTGACCCGTTATCTGCTGCCTGGAGATCCCATTGGTGATCATTTTGAAAAGTTTATGGTACTGCATGTTCATCCGTTGTTTGAATACGATGCGCGACTAGAGCACTTTTTAGCAACAGGCTGCTTTGGCTTTCTGATCGGCTACGTTTTCTATCACAAAAAAGAATGGCGGGTGAAGCTCGCCTACCTTGGGCTTGGCCTGTCTGTCATTAGGATGGCCACCTGGTTTGCTGTTGACGATCCTTATTTATTTAACATAGGCAATGTCTATCACCTAGAAGATGCATGGACAGATTTTTTTGGTGGCAATCTGATGATCTTTGCCTGTGTTTTCCTTTCGATATTTCTGACCTTATGGGCAAGACATCTAAAGCTCTCGAAACCCCCTCTGTCATGGATCCTATGGGTTGGGCAAGCGTCTTTATTTGTCTTCCTTCTGCATCGTATGATTGGAATCTACATTCTTTTTCCTCTGCGTGAATATATTTCGATTGTCTTTTCTTACCCGATGAAAAACAGCTTTTTTGAAAACGCTGTTTTAATTATTTCTTGTGTGCTTATTTGTCGGTTTTTAAAAAGTACTCAAAAGCTGATCTAAGAGAATAAATGGTCGATCGTGAAAAACGCGTTAGCGTAACCTAGCAGAGAAAGTCAATGCTAGAAGAGAAGATCTTTCAAGTAGTTTTAGACTTCATATGTAAGACACTACGCATCTCCTTTTTTACCAACTCAATCAGCTGTCTAATCGACGCATCTTTAAGATCTACTTTTGGCAGAAAGTAGCTGCTTTCATCGAGGTTGGTGCGAAGAAGTTTTGTTTGCCAAATGTGTTCTGAATCTAAATTGAGATCAAAGCACTTATAGTCTTCGAGAATTTTATCGTCTATGAAGTCTTGAATGGAGCGCATTTCGTGGTCCATGTAGATTCGATGCCCGTTTTCATTACGTGTGTATCCCCGCACAACATAATCAATAACGACGACATCTGACTCGAGGTGCTCGAAAAGAAAGTTAAGTGCTTTCAGCGGTGAAATATCACCGCAAGTAGCGATATCGATATCGATACGGATCGAGCAGATCGTTCCTTTTTCAGTGAAATCTGGATAGGTATGAGCTGTAATATGGCTTTTATCGAGATGAGCAGCACCTGATAAGGAAACGTGATGGGAGCGGTTTTTACCGTCTTCTTCAAGATCGCTGAGAAGCAGCATCGAACTTGCCCCCCAAGGATCGTAGTTTTGATCTGATATGGCAAGAACACGCGCTTTGATCATCGAACTGATTGACTCAAGTAAAGGCGTCAGTTTCTCAGCACAAAAGTTCTTATAAACATATTCGACGTAAGAGTCGCGTTCAGCTTTATTGCGAGCGACACAAAAGTCATAAAGGTTGAAGCTTAAACACTTGGTAAGATTGTTGAACCCATCAAGTTTTAACTTATCTTCAAAGACTACTTTCTTCATCGAATCTCAATTTTTGCAGAGGTTAGCGTTTATTTAAGATTAACCGATCGATTGCAGGTTTTAAATGTTAGGAAAGAATTTATCTGTCGTTTAACCTTCTTGTTGACGGTTAGGCCAGAAGACTTTTTCGGTAAGATCTATATCATCTGCAGATGTTGTGGCATTCATATTGATAAAATAAACCCCCTTAAGATCTCTCAGTTTATTCATATAGTCTTCTTCAAAGGCTTGATCAACAAAATCGTCAAAACCTTCTTCTGTGACACGACTATCTTGTTGAAACACCACTGGCGCCATCAGGCCACCGACCTCACAGGGAGCATGCTTTTTGCCAAGAAGGCAATGATAAAGTTCGTGAAAAACTAACTGCTTAAGTCTGATATCACCACCATCAAGCCAGTCTTGCCAGCTCTTTGCAATGCGCACTTCAAGGTAGTGATCGGTAACATTTACTGCATTGATAAACTTAGCGATACGACAGTTGCCTAAAACGACTTTCAAGTCAGCACTTGCTTGAGCAACTTCTTTCATTTCACTCTGATCAACGAATGTCAGCTTTACTAAGCGATCGACGATGAGTTGTGGGATTTCGATATTATGTTCATTGCATTTATCGATAAATTGGTCGAGATAAAAGGAAAGATGCTTGTCGATCTGTTTTGCTGGAAGACCTTTATTCTTATCGAAAGGTTCCGTCTCTTTAAAGTCTTGCGAGTTGTTTGTGTAAGGAGATGCTCCATAAGTCGGTACCGACTCACCTGTAGCTTCTGTGTTTTGTTGGCTACTATCCTCCCCGCACTGCACAATGAGAACGGTTAGGTAAACGACGAGTAAGTTGAAAAATCGAGTCTTATCTCTCATAAAAACGATCCTTTCTCTTTCTCTATCGATAAGATCGAACGTCATGAGCAGATCTTGATATATTCTTTTTATCTTATTATATTTAGATACTTACATTTTTCAATGGAGGTAACTATTGCCTCCTGAGATCCGAAGCGGCAATGCCAGACCTGCCTTGACGAGACGATATAGGCTGGCTTTGCTACTTTTTCTGCGATATCCCATTGTTTTGATTTACTTATTCATCTAAATTTAGAATCAAAGCATCCGACGTTAAAAAAGAGCAGCTTTTTGACAATTGGGCGAACTCTGACGATCGCACCACAAAACGGTTGACCATGGCGATGATGCGCTTTATTCCCCACGGCATCTTGTAAGCGTTGAAACCCTGCAACACCTCAGACACCCTAAGGTTTTTAGCAGCAAACAGCTTTTCCAATTTCTCCAAACCATCTCGTTGAAGTGACAAGAGATGCACACACAGCAAGAACACTGGTGACGTCGCCCGAGAAGTCATTTCCAGGGCGGGATCCAACCACATCTTCACACCCTCAAGAGTATAGATGGGGTCCATGACCACCATCTGATAATCCCTTCGAAAGCTCGCAGGAATCCGTCTACGTAAGTCATGCACTTTTGCCTCGATAGGAAAGCCGTTTGCCGACGAAAGGCTATTGATCGTCGTGATGATTCTGGAGTCAATATCAAGAACAGTAACATCTGTAAATCCGCTCCTTGCTAGAGCTACACTGACGAAATCGTCATCGCCCAGAAACAAAACAGGGTCACTCTTGCGACAGCGAGAAGCAATGAGGTCCACTCTTCTCAGAACCGAACCACCTGTGCAAGGCAGTTGGTTGAATTTGCGGAAAACACTTGCCATTTCATATGTTGGCAGCACTTTGTCGACAGATTCTGATCCGTTGACCAGTGTTCGGTTCAAGAAGATTTGTTCCGACAGTACGTCCAAAAGGTCTGGGAATTGTATTTCACGGTACTTGATATGGGTCGGGCTACGAAAAAAACGATTCATGATAAAACGCCCGTAGGAAAGAGTAAGGGTACGATCTTTATTTCCAAGCTCCTGTTTGAGTCCCCATAAATCCTCCGCACGATCAGCACCAGAGTTAGCGAGTTCCTCCCAAGTTGGCACGCGGTCCCATCGGGATATTGCGACTGAACGGGTCGTATCCAAGATTGTCTCCCAATCAAAGAAGTATTAGATTTTTAAATTTAGCAAATCTGCAATATTTTGCGCAATCGCATAAAGACCAAGGAAGAGGATTGCCAAAGATAAGCCTTTCTTAACCCCACCGACTATTCGTTGCACTTGCCGCTTTCGTCCCACGTCTGCCAATCTCATGAGAGGAGCAAACCAGAGAAGGTCTCCGACCAGCACACCAATAAGGAAGCATCCACCAGTTAGCCAGCCGATGCCATCGCTGCTTTTGGTCCCTAGTCCAAAGACATCAACGAGAGAAGCCCAAAAGACAATGAACAACGGATTTGACCCACAAAGCACGATTCCCGAGAGGATGAAACGACCTCTTCCCCAGTCGAGTGGCGGCTTGTTTTCTACTCCCTCATCGATACTGTTTGATCTGCTACGTAGAAACGCAATGGCGATAATGACCAAAAAGAGCCCACCCGCCAAACCAAACCATGGTGCAGCATCTGCTCCACCAAGAGTCCGTATTCCTAGCAGCGCGCAGGCAGCAAAGACGATATCTACCGCAATGACTGACCCGATAAACCAACTAAGGTGAGGATTTCGCTCCCACA
>CAZBDM010000304.1:0-5926 GCA_964490675.1 uncultured Oligoflexales bacterium | reverse complement strand
TTAAAATTTTTTGCTTCGATTGCCCTGTTTTTTTTCCTCATCGGTCTTCCGTTTCTCGTTTTTCTTTTTGGTTGGTGGTTTTTCAACGGTGTCTTTTCGCCATATATTTGGACGGGTTTCGTCGGTGCAGCTTTTGTCTTTTCCGCCCAAATCTTTTTTGTTTTAGGGCTATTGGCTGACATGTTCGTTAGGCAACGAAAAAACCAGGAAGAGCTCCTTTACCGGGTTAGAAAGAGTCTAGACAGATGATTCATGTGGTTCTTGGAACGAAAGCCCAGCTTATCAAGATGGCACCAATCATGCGGCGTATGAAAGACCGCGATATCGAGTACAATTACATATCAACGGGCCAACACCACGATACCATGGCTGAGATCCTCGATAACTTCCAAATCAAAAGGCCTGATGTCCATCTTTATAATGGCCCCGATATCACGTCAATCACTCAAATGTTTTTATGGGCGATCAAGATTCTTTTTAAGACTCTATTCAACCGTCAAAAGATATTTAAAGGTGATAAAAATGGTATCGTTCTTGTGCACGGTGACACCTTTTCAACCCTTCTCGGCGCATTAATGGGCCGAGTCGCTGGACTTAAGGTCGGACATGTCGAATCAGGGCTTCGCTCATTTAATATTTTCAAACCTTTTCCTGAGGAACTAACCCGTATCGGCACTTTTTATCTGAGCCATTTCTATTTCTGCCCCGGTGAGTGGGCACAAAATAATCTAAAAAAGTTCAGCGGCAAAAAAATCGACACCAACATGAACACCCTGATCGACTCACTTTTCTATGCTAAACCTATGATTACTAAAACAGTCAAAGGTCTCATCCCAGACTATTCCTACGGAATTGTGACTGTTCATCGCTACGAAAACGTTTTTAATCAAGAGTCCATTAAAAAGGTGGTAGAAGCCGTCCAGCTTATTGCCAAAAAACACAAGCTTCTGTTTATTCTCCATAAACCAACAAAGATTAATCTTGAAAAGTTTGGTTGCTACGAAACCCTTGCTTCAGATCCGAATATCGAATTAAGACCTCGATATGACTACTTCGATTTCATGAGACTTCTCAACCACGCTGAATTTGTTGTCAGCGATGGCGGCAGCAATCAAGAGGAGTGTTTTTACTTTGGCAAACCGCTGATCCTCTTAAGGGACGTCACCGAACGCCATGAAGGACTTGGTCAAAACGCTGTGCTTAGCAAATTTAATCACGACACTATAAAGAAGTTCAGCGAGAACTACAGCACATATGCCCGCGCACCTTTCCAACCTAAGATCAGCCCGACAGATATTATTTTAGATGGCTGCGCGCAGTTTAGTTAGGCTATGGGATATACGCATTTCTGACGCCAAATTCTATTTGAATTAAGCCTCAATACTGCAAACTCTTTGGCTTTTCGCCTGTAGAGCTATTTGAGTCATTTATCATATACCCGTAATCCCTACGACCTATTGCTGCAAAACGCACTGCCTCATAATATCAGCAAGCTCATTCTTCCAATGCTTAGGATGATGACCAAACCTCTGGTCAAACTTAGAAAGATCAAGCCTTGAGTTTAATGGTCTTGCTGCTGGGGTCGGGTAGTCTTTCGTTTCAATTGTGGAGAGCTCTTTAAGCTTCATAGGTAACCCCATTTCTTTAGCAAGGCGAAAGATTTCTTCAGCAAAGCCAAACCATGAGGTCTCACCATCAGATGCGACATTGTAGATACCATAAATATCTCTTCTATCACCCTCGCTAAGAGACAAATATTTACTAATCACTATCCTCGTCACTCTCGCCAATTGCATGGCAGAAGTAGGCGCTCCCACTTGATCGGAGACGATACTTAAAGCTTCTCTCTCGGCTCCTAGACGAAGCATCGTCTTTAAAAAATTACGGCCTCTATAGCTGTACACCCATGATGTGCGTAGGATGATATGATCGGCTGCTGTCTCTAAAATGTTACCTTCGCCCTTAAGCTTCGTCTTACCGTATATGTTGAGGGGAGCTGTTGGATCGGTTTCTTTCCACGGTCTTTGTCCTTCACCGCTATAGACATAGTCGGTGGAGAAATGAATAAGAAGCGCACCTATTTTTTTCGCCTCCTCAGCCAGTATGCCCGGAGCGACACTATTGATTTTTTCTGCTAGCTCCGGTTCTGACTCAGCTTTATCTACTTGCGTAAATGCGGCCGGATTGACGATAATATCGGGCCTTATCTCAGCTACGGTTTTTCTTAGTACGTCAGAATCCCCAAGATCAATTGCGACGGCCCCTGGAAATTCCTCAAGCCTTGAGCGGCTAACCAAACGCAAGTCAGCGAGATCGCCAAGAGATCGAGCGAGTTCAAAACCTACCTGCCCGCTGATACCAGTGATCAAAATAATCGGTCGACTTGCCAAGCTCAGTCTCCTTCAAAAAGAGGCAGTTTATCTTCATCAAAATCCTTTAGAGCCAAGCCTTTTTGGTCCTTTTCTGACACCTGTGGCGAGTCGAGTGGCCAATCGATGGCGATATCGGGATCATTCCAAATAATACTGTGTTCTGATTCGGGATGATAGAAATCAGAACACTTATAAGAAAATGTCGCCGTCTCACTGGTGACACAGAATCCGTGAGCAAAACCAGGTGGGATATAAAACTGGGTCTTATTTTCACCACTTAAGGTGATGCCACAGTACCTACCAAAAGTAGGAGATCCCTTTCTCACATCGACAGCCACATCAAAGACGCTACCCTCCAGAACACTAACCAGCTTTCCCTGACCGAATGGATTCTGAAAATGTAGACCTCTCAAAACACCTCTGGTTGAACGGGAGAGGTTATCTTGCACAAACTGCTCTTTCAAGCCAAAAGCCTCGTATCTCTTTTGATGAAAGGTCTCCATAAAAAACCCACGCTCATCACCAAAGACATCAGGTTTAAAAATGAGAAGGCCAGGGATGACTGTTTCTTTTACTTCCAAAGACTAAACCTCTCTTTTAAGAAGATTTTGTAGGTATTGCCCATATCCACTCTTAACGAGTGGCGCTGCAAGCTCTTCCAGTTTTTCTGAAGAAATAAAACCCTTACGCCAAGCAATCTCTTCGGGACAAGAGATCTTCAGACCCTGACGGTTTTCTACCGTTTCGACAAAGTTGGTTGCTTGCACCATCGACTCATGAGTACCGGTATCGAGCCAGGCTGTACCGCGTCCTAAGGTTTCTACTTTAAGCTTTCCTCTTTTAAGGTAAGCGAGATTCACATCAGTGATTTCAAGTTCACCACGAGGAGAAGCTTTGAGATTTTTTGCGATCTCAACGACATCATTATCGTAGAAGTAAAGCCCTACTACGGCATAATTAGATTTTGGGTTTTCAGGCTTTTCTTCGATACTTAGGACATTACCATCACGGTCAAACTCGACCACTCCGTAACGCTCCGGGTCTTTGACGTAATAACCAAAGACAGTAGCACCGGAAGTTTCGTCATGAGCTGCCTGTAAAGATTGACCAAGGCCGTGTCCGTAGAAGATGTTATCGCCAAGAACAAGACAACATGGGGAGGAACCAATAAAAGCTTCCCCAATGATGAAAGCTTGAGCAAGCCCTTCAGGCTTTGGCTGTTGTTCGTAACTAAAAGACATCCCCCAATCACTGCCGTCCCCAAGAAGCCTTTTGAAAAGCGGTAAATCATGGGGAGTACTGATGACCAGCACGTCTTTTATTCCAGCCAGCATCAGCATGGAAAGGGGATAATAAATCATCGGTTTGTCGTAAATGGGAAGAAGCTGCTTACTAATGCCCTTGGTGATGGGATAAAGCCTTGTGCCAGAGCCCCCCGCAAGGATGATTCCTTTTCTTTGTGTCATTTCTTTTATCCCTTTCCCGTCCCAAGACGCTCTCTTTGATAACTTCCGTCCTGCACCCTCTTACACCAACCACCTGCTTCCTCTAGATACCATTTAATCGTTTTTCTTAATCCTGACTCAAATGTCTCAACTGGCTTCCAACCAAGCTCTTTTTCTATGAAAGAGGCATCAATGGCGTAGCGCTGGTCATGACCAGGACGATCTGTAACAAACGAGATTAAATCGCGCCTTGAAGACCCATGAGCTTGTGGCATCACTTCGTCGACAAGATCGCAGATCGTTTCAACCACCTCTAAGTTGGTCATTTCGTTATGGCCACCGATATTGTAGGTGAGTCCTGACTTTCCATTCATGTAGCAAAGAAGAAGAGCACGCGCGTGGTCTTCGACGTAGAGCCAATCACGCACATTTGAGCCATCGCCATAGACAGGAAGCTTCTTGCCTTCCATGGCATTAAGGACCATAAGAGGGATCAACTTTTCTGGAAACTGATAAGGCCCGTAGTTATTCGAGCAGTTTGTGGTAACGGTAGGCAATCCGTAGGTGTGATGCCAAGCTCTTACCAAGTGATCAGAGGAAGCCTTACTGGCGGAATAAGGAGAGGTTGGCTGATAAAGGGAGTCTTCTTTAAAAAAGCCTTCTTGACCAAGGGAACCGTAGACCTCGTCTGTCGAAACGTGGTGAAAACGAAACCTGTCTTTTTTATCACCAGTGAGGTCCTCATAATAGCGCCGCGCTCCTTCCAAAAGCACGTAAGTGCCAATAATGTTGGTATTGATAAAAACAGCCGGACCATCAATGGAGCGGTCAACGTGGGATTCAGCAGCCAAGTGAATCAGACCGTCGGGCTGGTACTTTTTAAAAAGCGACGCCACTGCATCAGCGTCACAGATATCTACTTGCTCAAAGCTGTAGCGTGCATCCTCTTCAACTTCTCTGAGAGACTCGAGGTTTCCTGCGTAAGTGAGCTTGTCAATATTGATCACTTCGAGCTCAGTGTGTTCTTTAAGGCCACAGCGGATCACTGCTGAGCCAATAAAACCCGCCCCTCCTGTTACAAAAATACGCAATAGATACCCTCCAAAACAAAACTTTAAGATCACCAGATCACCTGCTCTTAGAAAATATGCCACTTGAAAGGGAAAAAGTGTACGTGAAAGCTGGTTCTCAGGAGTAAATATGCTAGAAACGAAGAACGAGGGCCGCAGAAAAAGAGCCACTGGAAACATGATTTCAAAAAGCCTCCACGCCTAAGACTCTTTGGCAATGATTGACAAATCGACTATACTAGTTTCTCAAATGATTGAAAAACCATAACACGCTAAAAATATTGTGCTTATTAACACATGAACGTCAGCAAAGTCGCCATTCTTATCCTAAACTATAACGGACTTCATTACCTAAAGTCCTTTTTTGAGCACGCCTCTTTTTTTAAAAACGAGCCGCAGGCAGAGTTGGTTCTGGTTGATAATGCCTCTTTCGATGAAAGCCTGACTTGGACAGCTGAGCATTACCCCTGGGTGAGGATCATTCGCAACGAATCAAATTTCGGCTGGGGCGAGGGTTATAATCACGCCATAAACACACTTAAAGCCCAAGGGATTGAGTACAGCCATTACCTTTTTATCAATAACGATGTCTTTCCCAATAAAGACTGGTGGGACAAACTTTTAAATGCCACCAAAGAGGCTGATAATAAAGTCGGAGAAATCGGCTGTCGGACGGTTTTTGCTGAGAAGTTTGTTAAAGAAGTGATTTTTACTACCAAAAGCTCAGATATCATGCCGGCTGTTTTTTTGTTCCCTAAACACTGCCTTGATCGTTATAGCCAAGAAGCCGGCAGCTTTCGTTACGAGATCCGCACCCAACCACAAAGAACATTAAAACCGCCCTTTATCGCAGAAAAAATTGGCGAAGAAGCCTTATGGTATACCTTCGAAGTTTACAACAAATCGAAAAAGGATAGAGCTCTGGTCGAATTCGAACAGAAGTTTAGCCTAGAAGCACAGAGACTTTCCGACAAGCTGAGTCTTTGCATTCTGAAGGAAAAGCGCGAGACAACTTCCGCGCCCTGCGCAACGTGCTCAT
>CAZBDM010000303.1:4047-5942 GCA_964490675.1 uncultured Oligoflexales bacterium | reverse complement strand
GGCAGGTCTCGTTATCAGCAGACGTCGTGAATCTAAGGGCCGCGACAAGACTTGTCTTGTGCATGCCTGTTTTTGCCATGCCTTTGTATCCATGGAAGATTCCATCATGTTCCGAACCTCGTACTCCTAATACGAGAAGTCTGGCGTATTCTTGCGCAAGAAACTGAAAGTTATCAAGTCCGAGAGCGTTTGAGAATGAGGCGTCAAAGTCTCCGCCACAGCGCCCCATAATTGGTTTGAACGAATCATTATAAAAGTCGGGTGCATCCTGTTGCGGGTCGATAGCTGCAATAAAGTCTAGTTCAAGGTCGTCGACGTTGTCGATAATTTCTTTCATTGCTGAAACAGCTTTTGATCTTAAAAGAGCGACTCGTGCCTTAAAGATTTTTTCGTCAGAGCCTTGCTTTTGTAAATGATCTTTGAACTGAGTGATCGTAGCATCGATGGCTGTTTGCTTTCTTTTTAGCTCAGCCATTTCTACGGCGTTTTTCTTGAATTGTTCTGCGACGCTTGAGCCTAAGTTTGAAACAGCTTCAGCTGATGCCATAGAAAGCTTGGTCATGTCTGCTTGGAAGTTTTGTTCCATGGCATCCATTTTTGCCATGATTTCATCTTTTGAAACGCGGAACTGAGCTTCGACATTTGCTAGCTTTTCATCGAAGTTAGCGCGAAGTTCAGATACACTCTTTGCATTTGCGTTTGAAACAGCAAGCGCCAATTTTGCGTTTTCAGAAGCCGTTTTTAATCCAGCTGCTAAAGCGTCGAGTTGATCTTGGATGTTGGATCTGACTTCTTGCTCAGCTTTAATAGCCTGGTTAAGTTGTCTTTGCATTTCGAGCTTAGTTGATTCAATATCTTGGCTGTTTTTTACAATTCCACTTGAGAGGCGAGCATCAACTTCTTCGATTTTGTCTGAGAACGATTTCTTAAGTTCCTGAGACATATACTCGAATTGGTATGTTTTCGACTTCAATGCTTCTTGAAGTTCTGCTCTCAGGGTAGCCTTTGACTCGTTGTTTGCTGTGATGATTTTTTGGCGGATGTCTTTGATGATTTGGCCTAAGTTTTTACCTTCTTTCGTCATAAGATTTTTGTAGTCTTCGATCATCGGAAGGACTTTTGCTTCGAGATCAGCAACTTTTATTTCGACTGCCGCGATGGAGGCTGTCATTTCGTTGCGAAGCTTTTGAGTTTCTTCGCCGAGCATGGCAATAATCTCGTCTTTTTGCCAGTCGATCTTCTTATTTAGAGTTTGTGTGACTTCTTCAACGCTTTTTACGTAATCATTTACTTGCCGAAGTTCAGCTTTTGTCGCGTAAGTAGTCGCTACGTCGTTTTTAAATTGTTCGTGATCTGCGGCGAGGGCAGCAAGTTTTCCAGCGAGTTCTTCATAGCCCTTTTTGACTTCGTTGATTTCTTGGTTGAAAGACTCTTTGTTATTGGCGAGTTCTTCACGAAGTGAAGCATAGTCTGCCATATGTTGTTGTTGGAAGGTTTCGAAATCAGACTGGATGTCTGAAATTTGACCTGCCATAGCGGCGTCAGCGTTGACGAGGTCTGTCATCTGGTCTTGAACCGCTTTTCTTTCAGCCGCATGTTCAGCTTTCATGGCTGCAAGTTTATTTGAAAGTTCAGTGATTTTAGTTTGATAGTTAGCTGCTTCTTCACCCATCGCAGTCGAAAGGTAAGATTTAAGTTGAGCAATTTGATCAAGGAGATTGGTTTCCAATGCCGCATGTTTATCTGCTAAATCCGATACTTTATTGTTTAACATTCGAATCTGATCGGCTGTTTCAGAAGCGAGAACTGCAATAGCAGCCGTCAGCCTTGAGTCGAGTTCGTTGCGTTTTACATCTTGGTCAGCTTTGAGGTTTGCAAGACCTTGCTCGAAGGTT
>CAZBDM010000303.1:0-4037 GCA_964490675.1 uncultured Oligoflexales bacterium | reverse complement strand
TCTTTAATCTTTGCATCGATCTCAACTCTTAGGTCGGCAAGAGCAGCATCTCTCTCTGCTTTGATTTTGGATTCAAGGTTAGCGAGGCTGTCTTCAAGCATCTTAGTGATCCAAATTTCCTGATCTTTGATAGCCGCGAGAAGTTCTGCTTTTTGGTCAGCGATATGTCTATTGATGGCGTCCATTTCGGTCATAATTTCTTCAAATTTGGCCTTGTTGATGTCATCATTAGCTTTAATAATTCCGATTAATTCTTTTTTGAGAGATTCTCTCTCGGCATTTTGCATTTTCGTTAGGTCAGCGATTTGAGCTTCAAGTCTTTTGACATCTTCTTGTCTCGCTGTTTTTTCAGCATCGATCGCTTTTGTTAAGTCATTTCTTGCTGTTTCAAGTTTTTCAGAGAGATCTAAATAGTCTTGTCTATGTTTTTCATCAAGTGTCGCAATTTGTTTTCTGATGTCGTTGATTGCATTCTGGGTTGCTTCGTCTAAGCGGTTAATCATCGCCGCGAGGTCTTTTTCGAGGGCCTCGCGTGCCTTTTGGCTTTTCATATCTAAACTAGCGAGCTTTTTGTCAAAATCTTCTTTGAGGCTGTTTTCGAGTTTGGTGATCGCATCTTTGAGGGCAGCTGAAGTACTCGCTTTGAGTTCAGCAAGCTTTTTGTTGAAACTCATTTTGTTCTCATTGATTTGTCTTTGAAGATCTGCATCTTTTGCGTCAAGCCTTGCGATTTCTTTGAGAACGAAATCTTTGAAGCTCTGAAGATCTTCAGCAAGTTCGTCAATACGAGCGTTGAGTAACATATCAGCTTCGATACGTTCTTTCTTTTCGTCCTCGATGAGACCTTTTAAGAAATCATCGCTGTTTGCAGTTGCTCTGACTTCAGCATCATTAGAAGAAGCACTCGCTGCTGCAATATCAGCTGGCTTGGCAACTTCTTTATCTTTTACCCCGTTAAACTCTACTTCCTGCTCGGTTCCACAGGCTGTTAGGAGGTAAATCATTGAGATTGATAGTGTAAAAAATAAATTAGACAAACGAAAGTGGTTTAGCATTGCGATCTTGCCCCTCATGAAATTAGAGAAACTCGTTATGCACTCATGACCCAAATCAAGTGCACGGATAATTCTCTAAGTGTGTGTCCATAACCTTCAAAATTCACGATCGTACTTAGAGAAAAAAATCATAGGTATTTTTATTTAATTTTTTTTAGTTAATAATTTTAGAAGGCTAAGGGAGAAAAAACGCTACTTTTTAATGCTTTTTAAATCTTACTTGAGTTTTGTAAGGTTAAAAACGCGATATTTGAGGATTAGCGTTTGACAGCAAGATGAAGGCCATCTCTTACAGTTAAGATGACATTGTCGACCCTTTCATCTTGCGCGATAAAACGATTAACCTCATCGATGGCCTTGGCCGAGTCGGTTTGCGGATTTAAGACTGTACCGCTCCAAAGGCAGTTGTCCAGGACAATGAGTCCTCCACGATTCATCTTTGATAAGATATGCTCGTAATAATTCTTGTAATTTGTCTTATCGGCGTCAATGAATGCGAGGTCGATCGGTCCGTCGATGGTTTCAAGGGTTTGTAAGGCCGGACCCACCTTTATTTCGATTTTATCGGCGAAAGGGCTTTTTTCTATATGCTTTCTGGCAAAGTGTGCATGCTTTTCATCAAATTCTAAAGTGATGATCTTTGCATTGACGCCAAGACCCTCGGCCATCGACAAAGCGGAATATCCAGTGAAGGTCCCGACCTCAACGACCGTTTGGGGTTGGCGTAGCTGCACCAATAGTTTTAAAAAGCGTCCTGAGAGACGGCCGCTAACCATCTGAGGGTCTTGCATCTTATCGTAAGTTTCACGTTCGAGTTCCTGCAAGTAATGAGGTTCGGCTTTGGAGTGTTGTTTCGCATATTCCTCTAATTCCGGATGCTTAAATAAACTTTCCATAGTGATTCCTCATGAGAGCAAGATGATGAGCTAAAATGATAAAATAATCATGCGAATGTGCAAGTGTTATCTTTCAATAATGTGAGAGGATTTAAGGATTCCAGCGGACTCCAAGTCCGGCATGATAAACGTCGCTATCGAGTGACTTTGTAGACTTTGACACGCCAGCAGATGAGGACGAAATCTTCTCTTGTCTCTGGGCAAAACCTGCGAGAAACTCGGCGTACCACCCCGGAGCAATAAATGACAAGGGAAGAAACGCCTTTAAGTTAAGTCCAAGGTCAAATGTACTTTTCGTACCAGTGATTTTCCCATCACTTGAATTGTTATCCTGAGCTTCAAATGACTGATCAAGGGGAAGGGAGGTCTTTAGTGAAACTTCAATGTATCTGATAGGAGCAACATGAAGCCCTAGATGTCCCTCCATACCGCTTGTTGTGACATCAAATTGGCTATTCAGGATTTCATTACTGCTCGTCAGTTCAATCGATTCTTTTCTATTCGATAAAAGGGTTAGATCTAGTCCGGCTGCGGTTAGGATATTGTTAAACTTCGGTCGAAACAGAAGTGTCGTTGCGAAATAACTTCCTTCTATAGTTGCTTTTTGGGCCGATGTATCTCCTTGTCTCGCGATATTTATTGAAACAGGATCGTAGCTCTCGCTGACGATGGCGAGGCCAAACCAATTCATCCACGTCATTCCAGAAATTTTAGGAAGGAAACCCTTGACGTAAAAGGACTGGCTTGAAACAACCGGTTCTATTTCTGTTCCCAGTAAGTAATCGATTGCTAGAAAAGAAAAAGAACGCGTTAGAAACCCGATGCTGACGTACTCATTTTGAGAGGAAAGAGGCCCAAATAATGTGGCCTCTTGCGGCGCCTTCGGATCGACCGTTTCCTGTGCGGTTACCTCAGATTTCGTCTCTATGGGTTTAGATAATCTTTTTTTACCGGGAATACTCTTGCTAGATATGTCTTTCCTTGCAATGGAAAGATCCATTTTGCGGTAAACTTTTTTATTTAACAAATCTTTAAAACTAAGACCTTTGGCTATTTTTAAAATTCTTGCATATGCATAGGTTTTCTTTTTCACAAACTTCATCAGTCTCAATCGAGCGATAACATGTTTTCCATCTTGATCGACAACAAGCAGAATCATCTTCTTTTTAACATTTTTCCCTTCTGTCAGTCTTAGGGCGACGAGCTTTGTTTTAGCGTTAGAAATCAATGCTACGGAATCTGCATCGATAGATTTGATGATTGAGAGATGAGATCTTTTGTTTGAATCGGTATTTGTATCTTCTTGCTTTGTTGTTTCTTCTTGCTTGGGCTTTTCGTTTTCGACATGTTCTTGTGCGTAAGAAGAAGCGATCAGACAAAAATAGCTAATAAGTATTAATGCGCCTAAGGGCAAATACACTTTTAGATAATTTATGTTTTGCTTCTTTTTGGTTTTCAAACTTTTATCCCCGTTTCTTTCAATATCGGAAGCAATCATAGTTTTTACAAAATTCATCTTCTAGGCAAGAAGTGTTCATTGTCTTAAAGGGATGAAAACAACTAGGATTATGTTGTTTCTAAGGTTTTTTGCGAAACAAGCTCTGGAGATTTTAGATCGATTTTTATTCATTTTAGACGTGAGACTAGTCTAGAGAAATCTATTTCATCACCAAAAAACGTGGCGGAATTGTCCTCAAAAGCCTTGGCGCTGGTGAATTGGAGATGGTCATCTGGTTTCTTACGTCATCCCCAAGTCACGAGATTTCCAAAGAATCACATTAAAACCGAAAGATTTACTTGACGTTACTGGAATAACTGAGTAATTTCTCCCGTCTACGATGAGCGCACGGTGCCGTAGCTCAGCTGGATAGAGCACAGGATTTCTAATCTGCGGACGAGGAATGATAAGTTAGAGTGAAACTTAACAAAAACATTGTCACTCAAGGATTTCAGGTGAAACGCTTTACGCGCTATAACCCATATTTACCCGCTGCCACTCACAACCTGGGGGCAAAACGGGGGCACGGTCCGGTAGCTCAGCTGGATAGAGCACAGGATTTCTAATCTGCGGACGAGGAATGATAAG
>CAZBDM010000302.1:0-5956 GCA_964490675.1 uncultured Oligoflexales bacterium | reverse complement strand
CCCTTTTGGCGCAGCCAATTTTGTTCAGTTAGATCAACTTCGATATGAGGCTTGTGGGCAAACAGATAAATAAAAGCGATTCCAGTAATAAAGATCGCTAGATAGAAAAAAATCGCCACAGATTTTTGTTTGGTCAATCCCAACTTTTTCTAATGACCCTTAATTTTCTTTTTGCTTCTTTCCTGATGAGTTCATCGGTAGAGGAAGATAAAATATAAGTGCCGATGTCTGATGAAGAAAAAGTGACTTTCTTGAAAATTGAGTCAAAATTTGACCCTTGCCCTCTGGTGCGTGGGTCCTTCACTTTAAATTCAGTTGAAACTCCTCTAAAATGGAATTCCATAGGAAAACAAATTTGAACGAAAAACTAAAGGATATTGGCTATGAGCATTAAGATATGGCTCACCATTTCTGCGACAGTATTTCTGAGCTGTAAGACACCTTCTTACCAAGATGACTCAAATTTAGGGTCCACGCAAAACGAGCCATCCGAGCCAGACTTTTCTGTTTTTAATAAATTTCATAAGACTCTTTCTTTAAAAGAAGTAGAATATGCCATTGAAAATTACCTAGACAAGGGGGTCGCAATTGAACAAGCCTTCAAGATTGATCCAGACAACTGCACGTTAACTGTTCTTCATGAGAGAAAACCTATTTTTGTATTGAACCTTCTTACCCGAGATGATCATCGCCCGTCATTATATCCTGTTTTGCCTCCTGATCATGAGCACATCTACCCTCCTCATCTTGTCTTCAAAGATGTGAAAGTGATCATTGACCCCGGTCATGTGGGAGGAGAATGGCAGTGTGTGGAAAGACGTTGTGTGAGATTTGTAGATTCCGACATTGCATTCTCAGAAGGGGAATTAACCTGGACAACAGCGCTGGTCCTTAAAGAAATGTTTGAACAACAGTTAAAAGTTCAAGTCAATCTGACAAGAAATGCCCTCGGTAAATCGGCAATTGAAGATTATCCCGATTGGCTCAAAGACAACTTCGACAGAGCTCGTGACCTACTTGTTGAAAAAAAATCAGTCCGTAGATCGACAGCGACTTCTTTACTCAGCGAGGAATTTGTTCCTAGAACAGACCGCGAATACAGCTACCAAGCAAGTGGATCAAAACTGTCGAGCTATGCAGCGCACTCTTTCGTCTATAATTCACTCTATCTAAAGGATGATCTTAGAGCACGTTCTTCACTGATCAATCTTAGTGGAGCAGATGTTGCTTTTGTTATTCACTACAATGCTGTAGGTGTAACTAGAGAAGGAAGATTTACTAAGACACAAGTTGACACAAATATTCATACAGCTTTTGTACCCGGCGCTTTTTTAAGACATGAACTCACTGATTTAGAGGCGAAGTTTAATTTCCTCAGGATGATTGTCGATGCGCAAACTGTCTACAGGTCTAGTTTCTTATGCAACTATATCCTGGCAGAGTTAGCAAAGAGAACCAATGTACCTATTCGCAATGGTATTGAATTACCCAATTCAATGGCCGCAACAATTAGAATTCCAAAAAATATCGGCGTTTATCATCGCAACATCCTTATGACCCGCACCATTGATATCCCTATGTGCTACGTTGAAGCGTTTATACAAAATAACTTCCAAGAAGCACAGAGACTCTATGCTTCCTTAAATGAATATAGAAACCTTGAGGAAGGCGGTAAAATAAGTCAGGACAATCGTATTCAACAGGTAGCTAGATCAATCTTTAGTGGGTATTTCAATTACTTCTTCGATGAGACTCTTCCTTGGGCTTTTCAGCATAAACCAGAGTTTTAAAGAAATAGAGATTTGTTGGTTGGCAAAGAAGGAATACTCCATTGTTACAGAGACGCGACACAGTCAAAAAGCATCTCGGTATCGATTTTACACACTTTCTAAAGCATATGTTATCTTATAAAGAGAACTGAATTTTTATTACTATTGGAAACGAACGTCAAAGGTGTAGCATGACAAGAGATAGGTTTGAAAATTTGATACTTCAATTTATCGATCTACTTTCTAAGTATTTACCGATTGACTTCCACAGAACAAAACATAGGCTACTCCATGCATACTGGCGAAAGCATATGATATTAATATCAAAAATGAGTCACTCTGAAGTTATCAACAGTTTTTTTCGCAGTTTCTTATTACAAATGAAAGCAATTCCAGTTTTTCAGTATAGATCACTAAGTCCATACTTAGAGCTTGCGATAAAAAATAATTCAATAAGTCATATGCCCATTTTCAACAAGGCCGATCTTCAAAATCATGAAGACTATTTGTACAATCGATTTGAACCCTACCTTGCAACTAGTCTTTTATCTACTGGCACCACCGGACAACCCTTTATAAATATCAAACCAATCAAAGAAGTATCATACATGTATTTTATGGTTATTAAATCGATTAGAGAGTATCTTTGTCAACCAAACTTCTTCCCCAGTTTGGCATACATAAATATTCTTGATTCAAAGCAAGATAGCTCTTACGGCAATGGTAAAAATCAATTCTTTGAAGTACTAGATATCGACCCAAAGCAAGGAAAAGGAATGATTTTAAATACCATGCTCACAGATACGAATCGTTTAAAGCAAATATTAAAAATAATAAAAGAGAATCAAGTAAATGTTATTAGTATTTCTCCAGATGTTGGAGACCGATTCTGCACTCGCTTAATTGAAGAAGGCATCAGGTTTTCCGACCACAATATTTGTTTGGTTATAACGTCCGGCAATACTCTGCGTCCTGAGATAAGAAGAAAAATATCTGAGTATTTCAATGCACCAGTTATGGACATGATCGTATCTTCAGAGTTAGGACTCATTGCTGCGGAGTGCAGATATCATTCAGGTTATCATATCGCAAATCCATTTTTGATTTTAGAAGTCTTAAAAGAAAACCGTAAATTATCGGGACAAGGATCGGGTTCTCTGATTGCGACAAACCTTTTCAATACAATCACGCCATTTGTGAGATTCAATACCCAAGACATAGTCAAACTAAAAGCTAAACACACATGTCAATGTGGCAAAAAAGGACAACATCTAGAGAGCTTTTATGGCAGAGAAGTTAATCACTTTATCACTCTCAAGGGCCGAAAAGTCAATCCAGCCCTTGATCCCATTACTTTTTTAAGTAACGGCGTCAAACAATTTCAGCTCATACAAGAATCTGCTGATGAAATTACTCTAAATTACTTCAGTAGTTGTCACTCTTTAGATAAAAAGCAAAGGGATTCAATTTCCAGATATCTTTGTCGGCTTATGGAAGGAGAAGTCAAAGTTAATTTTAATTTTAAGAACCCGGTGTTTAAAGCCACTGACAAAATACAATTGACTCTCAATAGAATAAACTGATCAATGAGAGTTAATCATCAATATTGGTTTGCCAAGAATGAGTGATGAAAAAACGCCTCATTTTTAAACGTGAACTGGCAACAGGGACATTCTCCGTGAGCAATTTACTAATAGTGACCAGACTTTCGATTATTTGGTATGCCTTGATTGGCCTACTGCAAGCTAGTATTCAAGAACAAATCCCTGCTCTGGTTAAAGAATCGACATCGAGGGAAGAAACGATGTCTTTTAGTTTTCTCAAATCCCTGTCTAAAAAAGGTGAAAACCCAGTTATTGCCAATAGGCCTTTTTTAATAAACGGAGAGAGGCACTTGGAAGTCTATCTCTTCTATCACGGACAAGCGAAAGATGTACGTTGGGTTGGTGACTTTAATGGCTGGAGGATTACTGGTAAAGGATATGAACTCGGAAGACAAATATCTAAAGGATTCTGGGTTTTAAATCACAGGTTTCCTGTGGATGCTCGCATCGATTATCGTTTGTTGATAGATGGAACACTCATTTTAGATCCGCTAAACAAGGAAACTCAATTAGGTGGCTTCGGATTGAATTCGGTCATTAAGATGCCAGAGTACGAAGGTGGTTATAAAAAAAATTCCAACTCACGTGTATTCAGTAAAAAAAATAAAGGGAAATGGTCTAAGAAACATGCGATAACAAATAACTTATTTCACATCAGTTATACTGCTTACTTGCCGCAAAACTATCTACCAAATAGACCTTATCAGATCGTATTTTTCACAGATGGAAAAGACTTTTCCCACCCGGAGATGGGGAATGCAAGTCTACAGATCGATCGCATGATCGAAGACAAAACAATCCCTCCAATTGTTTCAATTTTTATAGATGTAAAAGATCCATTCAAAAGATACGATTTAAGGGAAGTTGCGTTTAAGGATAAGAATGGAGACTTTTCTAAATTTTTCATTGATCAAGTCGTACCTTCAGTTACTCGCCGATATACTTCAGAACAGAAGGATTTACGTTTGCACTTAGTTGGAGTCTCATTAGCTGCAAATTTTGTTGCTTCCGTCCAAGCTAGGTATCCGCAAGTTTTTCCGAGAGTCTGCCTCTTGTCTCCAGCATTTCAGAGCGATTCGCCATCAAAGTTTTTGGGCTTATTGCAGGATTACAATAGGCTGAAAAGAGATTCTTTTCTGAGAACATTTATCAGTGTCGGAAACTATCATGACGGAAAAAAAACAACTGAGCAGTTGAAACAGACTTTAGAGGAGAATAAACTAGAATATACTTATAATTTAGAAAATCAAGGTCATTCATGGGGTTTCTGGCGTCTTCAATTGAAACCATGCCTGTACGACTTGCTTCGTAAGTGAAATCGATATTATGATAGAGGCACATCACAAGATATTCACCACCAGAATCTTTTTTATTCATAGTAAATTGTTACCTGTGAAACCTACGTTTGAAACAA
Organism: uncultured Oligoflexales bacterium; assembly: GCA_964490675.1. GTDB lineage: Bacteria > Bdellovibrionota_B > Oligoflexia > Oligoflexales > JAWKNZ01 > CAZBDM01. The sequence continues at coordinate 1,169 of CAZBDM010000302.1, read as the reverse complement.
GAGGGAATAGATGAAAACTTTAACAAAAACTACTTGCTTTTACTTTTTAATTTTTGGCTCAATATTGAGCTGTCAATCTGTTCCCGTTGAAAGTGACTCAAAGGCCGTGTTTAGTAGTTCAGCGGTCAATATAATCGATACAGGATTTATTACTTTAGTAGGAAAGGGTCGCACCTCTCTATCTCAAGTTAGATTCATTCATGTTAACGAATACGCAAGTTTTATAAACCTGTTAAAAGAATACGAATGTATAGACTTAGAGATCAATGCATTTCCTCCCCCATCAGAATCGAGTAAGCTAGATGTTTCAGGCTGTCAGGATAATCTTGGTACGGTTTTAAAGAATTTTCGACAGTGGATGATGCCTATTCCAGAAGAAATGGTAACCAGAAAGAACGGAATAGATGTTGTTAAAGATGGCAGGGTTCCCCCTTTAAAACTTTATGCTAGAGATCCTGATGAATATATACAAGTATTCGGTAACGCAAGATGTGTTTTAAGCAGCCTTTTCATCGGCAACAAGATTTCTCAAGATATTACAAACTACTCTTTTAAAATTGAAAAAATAGTAGGCAACACCAACCCCATAGAAAAAGAAAAGCTTCAAAGTTTAGATTGCGGCACCTTGGTATTTTCCGAAGAAGAGATTACTCCTGCATTCATTGAAGAAATCGCTCCCAACATTCCTGCTGACGCTGAGAAGCTGTGGGAATTTGACTCCTATGCTTTTTCACAAAAAAGTAGGACCTATACAAGTATTGCTGCGTAAGAGTATTATTCACGATCTCAATGTCGAGAGTGTGGATACTAGATCAGGAGACAGGATTGTAAATCGCGAATTAGTTCGAAAGGCAGCGAGCGGGCCTAATTGAAAATTACTGGCTTTTCGGATACCCATTAGACTCAAGGACGTAAGCGCTCAGCAAAACCTCATCGCCTAGAGAAATATAGATCCACACTTTCAAAAGATCACTGATTAAAATTTTTCAGATCGATGTTCCAAGGCAGTCGAGCCTCGAAACCTTCAAGGCCTTCAGCCAGAGGCAAGGCCTGCAAGATATGATTAAGGTAGGCATAAGGTTCAATTTGGTTAGCCTTTGCTGTCTCGATAAAGGAGTTATAACCGAATTTAGTGGATGAAAGAAAGTTGGCAGCGTACCCTCCTGGTT
>CAZBDM010000301.1:0-5961 GCA_964490675.1 uncultured Oligoflexales bacterium | reverse complement strand
CAAATGGGTGGCGCTGGCGGCGGCGATGGCATGGGCGATCTAGGCGCCATGCTAGGCGGCGGATTCCCCGGAATGCCGGGCGGCGGGGGAGCTGCACCTAGAAAGGTCGACCGCAACAAACTTAAAAAAGCTCGTAAAGCAGCCCGCCAAGCACGCAAAAAAGGAAGAAAGAAATAAGCTATGCTTGAGATAAATCTGGCGAAAGATCTCCCTAAAAAAAGCTTCAAAGTACACATCGAGACTTGGGGCTGCCAAATGAATGTCGCTGACTCAGAACAAATGCTGTCGCTGATGAATCAGAACCAATACACCTATGCCGATAGTCCTGAAGACGCCGATTTGATCATCCTTAACACCTGTCACATACGCGAAAAGGCCAAACACAAAGTCGTCAGTCGTCTTGGTCGTCTGAAACACCTTAAGGAAGAAAACCCTGATTTAACCATCGCCTTAGCTGGCTGCGTTGCGCAAGCAGAAGGCAAAAAGATGCTTAAAGAAATCCCGACTTTAGATATTGTCATCGGCCCCGGAACGATTTCAGAGCTTCCCGATCTCGTATCCAAACATCGCCGCAGCGGTGAGCCTCAGCTCGCCCTTGGGTTTAGAGACAGAGAACACTTCACCAAAAGAGAAGACGATAAAAAAGATTTCCCCACTCTGACGAGAAAAAACGAAATCTCTCGCTTTGTTAATATTCAACATGGCTGCGATAATTTTTGTACTTTTTGTGTCGTACCCTTTACGCGTGGACGAGAGGTCTCACAGCATCCTAACGCCATTATCGAAAAAGCCCGCCGCATGGTCGAAGCAGGCGCTCGTGAAATCACCCTTCTTGGGCAAAATGTAAATAGTTACGGACTCGATCTTGTTAAATCACAGATCATTACTTCTACCGAAGACGGTCCCTTTGTCGAACTGCTTCGCATGACCGCTGATGTACCAGGCCTGAAAAGATTACGATTTACAACGTCAAATCCACACGATTTTACTGAACCGCTTGCCAAACTTTATAGAGACAAACCAGTACTTGGCAGATATATCCACTTACCTCTACAGAGTGGTCACGACCGCGTTCTTGAAGTGATGAAACGAAAAGTGACGGTTGAGGAATACTGGCAACGTATCGATTGGCTGCGAAGCTATGTTCCCGATATAGCCATCTCCACTGATCTTATCGTCGGCTTTCCAGGAGAGACAGACGAAGAGTTTGAAGCTACTTACGAATTAGTCAAGAAGTTAAGATACAGCTTTATCTACGCTTTTAAGTACTCGCCAAGAAAAAACACTGCCGCAGCCCGCTTTAAAGACCAAGTCCCTGAAGCGGTCAAAAGTATCCGTCTTTCCCGTCTCAACGCTCTTCAAGATAAGATCACTGTCGAGCTTAACGAAGCAGAAATCGGCCAGGATAGAGAAGTTCTCTTTCATTACGAAAGCAAAAAAGAGTCTGGTATTTTTTATGGCCGCACGCCACATTTTAGACTTGTGAGAGTGAAGTCTGACGTCAATCTTGTCGGCAAGGAAGCTCTTGTTAAAATTGATGGCAGCAACAAGACTGCATTAACAGGTAAGCTCTTACACTAAAGCTGCGCTTCACTAACATGTCGAGCGTCCAAAACATCTAAGTGCAAGGCATCACGAGAGCGGCCGACGCCATTTACAGAAAATCAATGAGGAGGCCGATTCGAAGTGACAACGCCGCAATGAGGTGTTTTTCACGATGGACTAACATAAGATAAAATGAGTGTTTATTGATGTGAGTCTATTTCTTCTTCTTATCTTTATATGCAGCGATAACAGGCAATGTTTTTAAAGGATCACTAGCTACCCAATAGCCCACTACCCCAGCGATAAAGAGTATCGAAAAAATAATATAAAGCGTCGTCATATTGCGCGTCTCCCTCACTACCTAAAAAAGGCATAAAAATGAATAGCAATTTCGTTCTGAATCGGGTCATCGGTTTGCAGAAACAACTTGCCATGAACACTGCCACCTTGTTCTGTCATATTTTGCAGCTCGATGGCGAGAGCTTGTTTGGTTGATTCTTTATCATCGGGGACAACTTTAACAAAGTTTTCACCATCGGCAATCTTTCGTCCATTAATGTTGATCTGACTCTTAACTGCATTGATTTTAAAATTACTGCGCCCTTTTAGGTTTATCGTTCTTACGGCACTTGCTGCTTTTTCGATAGCGCCAAATTCGACATAGCTTGGTGAGTGATCAATGTTGCCTTTGACATGCGCTCTCACAGGAACCGGCAGTCTGGCCAGTTGCTTGCTATTATTGATAATAAAAATAGTTTCTTTAATAAAGCCTGCTGCTACATCCTTCTTCAAAGCCACAGAAAGTTTATAGACTCCGTTAAATCTAGTCATTGATGCGTCAAAAAGATCGCTGTTGTACTCTAAATCTTTAATTTCAAGATCAAAGCCTTTGACAGGTTTGATCAACAACTCCTGCTCGCTTCCCTCTTTCGAATAGACCTCTCCAAAATCAACCAGCGGAGGTTCAACGCGCAGTTCGCTCATCACTTTTGTTTTTAAGGTTAAGGTTCGGTCGGGCCGGGCGCGTTCAGTCGTCATTACAGAAACGACTTTCGTCAGAGGTCCATCAAAGCTCGTTGTATCGAGTGTGACATCGATGTAGCCTTCTTCGGCAGGTTGGTAAAGCTTATTTTCAGTCAACTCTACCGAAGTGCACCCACAAGAAGCATGTACGCCAAGAATCTTAACCGGGCCGTCACCAATGTTCTTAAAAGAAAACCGATAGACCAATTTGGAACCACGCATCACCGTGCCAAAATCGACGTAACGCTTTTCAAACATCAGCTTTCCCGTTTTCTGAAAACTCTCAGGAATGGCAAATAAGCCTTCTGACGTAAGAACAGATAACAATACGGTCATCATTAAGAAAAAGGGGCTTTTTTTCAGACTCAACAAGACAAGACCTCCGCTCTAATGTCTAGAGCTAAATTCTAAACCCTAAGAAGAGATAGATCCAGGGATTTACTTACCGATTCAGGCCGGAAACGGGAAAGCATTGCCTATTCATTCTTTCAGACGCGCTTCCGATAGCGATCAGGAAGGAGAAATAGGTGGAAGGTGCAAACGAGATATTTGCTGGATTTTTAGGAGGTTTTTTACTAGGCCTTCATATCTCTGATTTTGCTATGCCGATTGGTTTAATACTGTGGTTGATTATTTTATGGATACCACTGAAAGGAATCGACAGAGATGACTCCATTTCCGGCCTAACTTATCTCGCATTCTCTGCTTTTACCGCCGCAGTATTGATCATCATTATGCCCAGTCACCTTGACCGCGATCCCGGATTTATCGCAGATTTTCGAATCTTAGCAATGGTGACGGTGATAGGCGTCTTCCGCTGGAAGTGGACAAAGCTCTTCGGAAATATTGAAAAGAAACCTGAAAAGGCAAAGTAGATGGCTAAAAAAAGTAATGAAGAATACTACAGTCATATTCTCATCAACAAAATGCGAAGATGGTCACTTATTTTTACCTTTGTCATCTTCTATATCATCTTTATTGCGATTCTCTTCGAAAATTTAGCACGGGATCGACAATGGTATTTTGCCATCGTTCCAATCGTTCTTTTTGGACTTCCTCTGATGTTCTTCCCAGCCTCGGAGGAATGGGAATATAGGCCATGGCAGGCAAAACCAGTGAAATATGAATTTCATCAACGTGACTAAAGTCTAATAAAGGATTCCTATGAACACTTTAAAAGCCTTTTTCATATCGAGCCTAGCAAGTTGTTATCTTATCGCTTGTCAAACAACTCCTGACTTTGCGTTAAATTATCCCGTTGAGGACTGGCAAGCCATCCAAGGACGAATATTAAAAGGTCACATAAGTACGAATGATTTTCAAAAGCTCGGACCTTTCCCCTACAATGTTTTTGAAGACTACGAGATTCCCGTTTCACCCCAAAAAAAGGTGATCACAGACTTGGTCTTATCAGACCACGCAAGTCTCGCGCCGTTAGTGATCTTCGTTCACGGAAATAAATTCAACAAAAGAGTTCATCGTAAACAGGCGATAAGATTTGCTAGTTGGGGGTTTCATAGCCTTGCTGTCGGTGTCCCTAATCAGGGTCAATGGCTTGAAAACGGAAAGACGGTCGATATGCTTGTTCGTCTTATTCATAACTACCCATCGATCCTAAGTGATAAGATCAACCGCGAACAGATCATTCTCGCCGGCCACTCATTCGGTGGATCTGCAGTCACTATCGCAGCCGGGAGAAAAGCACCGGCGGCTGGCCTGCTTCTCCTTGATCCTGCTGTCGTTCATCCAAAGGTCAAAACTTTTATGCGCAAAGTGAAAATCCCAGCCCTGCTTTTAGGAGCAGACCCCAATGTCTTTCGAGCGAGAAAACGTTATCTGTTCTACAAGAATATCGCTGGACCAATGATAGAGGTTACCGTTACCGGTGCCACTCATAATGACGCTCAGTATCCAAGCATCAATTCAGTCTATTGGGGCTTTGATCCCTATACAGACCAACAAAAACAAGAAGAGTTTCTCACCGCAATGCTCGTGGGAGCCTTTAGTATCTCTGCCAATGACAATCTTCTTTTTGCATGGAATCACTTCAAACCTCGCATGCGAAAAGGCTTCATCAAACAAGCAAAGGGTCGTAAACAGCTGCGTTATTAAAGGCAGCTCGGCTTCTAGATGTCCGATCTGCCCAATTAAAGATCATTTGTTCTAGAGAGTTAAAAGCCGGTGCTTGAGCAGCCTGCCCAAATTATATACAAGTCGGTACTGGTTTTAAAACCATCTCATGCAAGTTATTTTTGAAAATGTGATCTAGAAAAGCTTATGGCAAGATATCTCATCTTCTTCGTTGTATTTTCTTTTTCTACAAGACTTATAGCGAAGGACCAAGTCACCCTTGAACTCATGCACTTTACAGGAATGAATGATCTTTCATCGCCTCGACTTGTTAGATTTCTGCCGCAAAGAGATCATAGTTTTTTACCAGATCGTTCAATTTCTCTGCGCTTCAAGGTTTCTGCAAATCACCCGGTCTTAAGAAACGCAGCCGCCTATCTATCATGCTACTCCCTTCTTCTGACAACAGCCCGAAAGACTTTGCAGGACGAAATCATCATTTTATCACTTGAAGCTTTCGCTGATCTGCATCCCGATCAGCTGAAGATTCTTTCGCTTGGGACTTGGGTGCCCAGAGAAGAGTATGTTCGTCGACTGCAAGGAGACGACCTGACCGACACTTTTTTCACCTACGCGCGTCCTGCCCAAAATCTGCCGTCTGACTATCAAGGCGAGCCCCCTATGGAATGGCACATGGTTGAAAGTACCTTGGCTCTGGTAAGTGCTCAGATCCCTGATCCGTTTGCTAGGCCACATCAAACACCTTGGACCAGAGCACAAATGCCTCTTCAAAAAGTCGCTAAAGACAAGGCTGAAATTGTTCTTCTTGAAGATCATCAGCTTGGTTGGGAGATCGCGCGGGCTGGTCAGACCCGTCAAAGGATGTCCCTCAAACTGATCCCTGGCGTTGTCACAGCTGCCGTTATGGAAATGCTCACTTTCGGCGGAGATATCTACAACTCATTTTTGTTTGTTGAATCACCTGACGCGGTGCATACAAGGTATTACCAAAGCAATGGCTTTAGAAAAATCGGAGGATTAGACAACAAAAATGTTACACTCCAAAAAATCAGTCTTGCAGAAGCATTAAAGAGAGAGGCCTTTTGGCCGCGCCATTTTTCTCCAAAAGTGAAAGCTTTAATCGAGCTCTCAGGAAATACTCTCGATGACCTCGGAGCTTTAAGGTTTTTGTACTTTAATCGCTCACTAATGAACTTCCATGTCGATGTAAAGATTCCTCGACATAAGAAAGATCTTCTTTTTGTTGAGGATCGTTCCATTGGCTTTTATGGTCAAGCACAAGCACTATTTGACGCTTTTGGA
>CAZBDM010000300.1:0-5966 GCA_964490675.1 uncultured Oligoflexales bacterium | reverse complement strand
TAACCTGCGGCGCCTCTTCAAAATCGGTAAAGGGGTCATCACCGGAAAAGCGAGGAGCAAAGACATCAACCTGTCCCCAAAAATAACTGGGCTCGAATCCGAGATAGATTTTTTCTTGACCCTTAATACGCTTTTGAAACTCGATTGGCAAACTAACGTCATTAACATCGATTTTAATATAACTATCGACAACGTCGTTATTAATGATTGTTTTGACGTACTGGGGAGTGGTGACGTAACGCCAGCCTCCCCCCAAGCGCGTGCTGACCTCGGAACCTATCGCCACAAAAGCTGTGCGAATGTTAAAGGCAAGTTCGCCACTTTCATCAGCAGCATCGGCTGGAAAGGCGAGTTCGAGACCGTCTTCTGAAGCGATAATCGAGGTCTTGCTATAACCTTTTTCATGACGGTTCAGGTATTGGATATGACCGTCGGCAAAGTAAGGAATGACCGTCATTTCTTGCGATAAGCGTTTTAAAAAGAAGTCAAGGTAACTACGCCTTGCCCCTGTTGATATCGAAGACGTGTCGCTTAATTTCTTTTCGTAAAAGAACCCCGAATAAAGCGGTAGATTAACTACAAATTGAGTCAAATCATCGTCAGGCACGTTAGTCTTGGTCTTGAGGACGATCACTCCTCCGGTGGCGTCGCCATACTGCGGTCCGAAACCGCCTGCAGAAAACTCAACATCACTAAGAAGCTTTTCTGGTAAAACCGAAAAACCACCAATCGTATGATAGATGAACGGTACATCAAGACCATCGATCAAGTATTTACTATCCTCCGGTGAGGACCCCCGTACGACGACGTCAGGACGGAAACCCGGCGTCACAACCCCCGGTAATAACTTAGTAATTTGCCCTGGATCACCACGTGGAGCAACCGCTTTGGCTTCTTCGATAGAGACAGTTTTGCGAGACACCTCCGGTCTTCTATAACCGCGGATGACGACTTCATTGTCGTCAGGTTGATCGGGCGTGAGGAAAACCTCTATGTCACCTTCGCCCTTGAGTTCAGAAACCTTCATCTCCTGGCGGATAAACCCCGCTCGATAAATCGTTAATTTGTCGTCGGGGCTTGAAAATTTTATCTCTACCTTTCCGTTTGGATCGGAATAAAAAACTTGATCAGCAATCTTGATTTCCACCCTTTTAAGGGCGCGCGCGTTGCCTTTTTGTCTGAGAACGATCGTTTTACGACTTACTGAGACTTGAGGCTGTGATTGCTCTTTGTCTGACGGGCTCTTTTGGGGTGGCGCTTGAGGGGCCTTGTTTTGATCAGCCTTAGAAGTATCTGATGGCGTCATTTGTTGCGTGTTACTAGAGGCTTTCTCTGAGCTGGATTGATTTGATGATGTCTCTTGGGTGTCTGTCTGCGATTTAGTCTCAGCATTCGTTTCGGAGGGTTTAATTTCTCCTTTTTCGTCACCAGTTTGGGTCGCTTGTTGAGCAGCAGCATAGGTACTCAACAAGACTAAACAGGCAATAACAACTCGACTCAATAACCGCAGATCGAAACTCATCATAAAAAACTCAGCAAAAATGTATTGGCATTTCGCTGGATATCTTAGCGTGAATTGATGGTTTTAATCCAGTAAATTAAATGAGCTCCTGCCTAAAAATAGATCTCACGGCCATTTAATAGCACACTTTCTCATCTATGACCGCAGTCCCCCAGGGAAATTTTATTGGGTCAGAATCCGTCTCACCTATGGCAGAAGCGGTTTTGTTAAAATCTTTGTCGTAAACATGCTGAAACTTAAGAAAGCAAATGTTCTCTAAGAGGGTGTCATTAAAATAAGCTTGTCTCCGGAGATCCTCGGTGTAAGGAATATCAAGAATGTGATGATCTTTGCCTTTCCAAGCATCATCTTGTTTAAAGCTATCGGGAACTTTACACTTCACACGACAGTGAGCATATTGTTGCCAGTCAGAAAGATTTTGAATGCGCTCACCATCTTTCATGTCCATGGTACGTTGGAGAGTTGCGAATAGATCTTTCTCCATTTGAAGATTGACGATCACACTTGTTGATTCACCGAAGTCTGTGACCGAAGACCAGTCTCTGATAATACCAATTTTTTGATAGGAAGGCGGCATATCTCCCGCCCCTTCGTAAGCACGCGGCTCACTCTCGTTGTCGCTTTGTCTCTCACTCGTACTTTCAAAGAGAAGCGCACCTTCTGATTCAGAGACCATTAGGGAATAAGGAAAGTAGGTTATATTAACTGTTTGATTATCTTTAACGACATCGTAAGTATAAGTATACAGGCACTCCTCATCACTCTCTCCAGGACATTCAAAACTGACAAAATAGGGTGATTCACCCTTCTGTGTTTCTAAAAAAACAAGCTGCACGACTTGCTTATTACCGTCCTCCATCGGCACCGCTAAGGCATCTAGAGAAGACTGCTCTTCCGGCTCGGTTGAACAAGAAGCGACGAGTAAGATAGAAAAAAGTACCTTTGCAAAGGATTTCATTGCTGACCTCCAAAATCATTCACATCCTAGCTAGCAATCCGCGGGCCTAAATTTAACCAATATTTTTAGACATATGACATCAGAGATACGTAGAATCTTTAGACAGATGTCAATCCCCATTATTCCCGGCTGGCCTTGCCCTTGTTGCAATCTCACGACGAAAGTGTTTAAAGGAGGATCATTGTGATTCTAGGGATCCTATGAAGCAATTCCGAACACTGAACATCACTGAACATTCAACTCGAATCGTACTGGTTTTAAGTGCCTTGATGCTTTCTATTATCCCTTCTTGTCATCGGCTTTCCGACTCCAACGATGCTGATCATCGACTGATCGTCTTTCTCACCCGCAACTCACCGACCACTTATTTTTTCGATAAAGACGGAGACGAGGCTGGTTTTGAATATGATCTCGCAATTGACTTTGCCAGCTTTGCGGGTAAAGAAATCGAGTTTAAGGTTTTCGATTCTACCTCTGAAATTTTGCAGCGACTGATGATGAATGACGGCCATATTGCAGCAGCAGGACTGACGCGCACCAAACTGCGCAACAAGATCTTCAGCTTTGGACCTGATTACTTATCGGTTGAGCAATACGTTGTTTGTCATCCTTCTCTTAATGTCAAACGCACTATCGATCTCATTGGCAAGACGATTAGTGTCGCTGCAGAAACATCATACGTTCAAATATTAGAAAAGCTGCAAAAAGATATCCCGGGAATCAGATGGAGTACCACCAGTGAATTTACCACCGAACTGCTTCTCGAGCGCATTGCTGAGGGACAGCTAGAATGTACGCTTACCGACTCGAATGTCTTTAAACGAATCAATCATAGTCTTCCCAATCTGCGCTATAGCTTTTCACTGCCCGAAAAACACTTTCATGCCTGGCCGATCGCTCCTGCCCACCGCACTCTTAAAAAAGATCTCGACACCTGGTTTGCTGATCTCACCAGAAGTGGCCGCCTTGAATCTTTGATTAATAAGCACTACGGCGATGTCAGTGAATTCGATTACTACGACATTAGAGTATTCCGTAAAAACATTGTTGATCGCTTGCCAAAGTACTGGCCAGCGATTGAAGAAGCGGCTCTTGTCAACGACCTTGAACCAAAACTTCTCGCCGCTCTCGCCTACCAAGAATCTCACTGGAATCCGAAAAGTCGCAGTAAAACAGGAGTAAGAGGGTTTATGATGCTCACCCAAGCAACGGCTCTCGACCTCGGTGTCAAAAACCGTCTCGATCCCTATCAAAGCATTGAAGGCGGCGCCAAGTACCTCAGACAACTGATCGATCGTCTCCCTCACTTTATCCCCCAAAAAGATCGGCTCTGGATGGCCTTAGCCGCTTACAACCTGGGTTACGGGCACTTACAAGATGGTCGCCGTCTAGCGATTGACGAAGGATTAAATCCTAATCGTTGGAGTGACCTGAAGAAGGTTCTCCCGAAACTAGCACGGCCGCAATATTATAAACGCACCCGTTATGGTTACGCCCGTGGTTACGAGGCTGTCGCCTACGTCAAGCGGGTGAGAGGATACCTTGCCATCCTCAAAGAGATCGACCTACCATCTCCTTTACGCGCCAGCTTTCGAAATGAGCGCTTGAGCCCTTTATAGAACCGGGATTGCGACGAAGCTCGTTCAAGCCACTCGACAGAAGCGCGTTTTCAACCAAAAACTGTCAAATTTTTTGACATAAGTTCAGCCCCTTGACCTTTTTCAACGCCATCACCCACCAGATATGTCGTCGTATTTATTGATTATTTGCTGCTTTCGAGATTTGAGTACAAGGTTTGCAATGGCAACTGTGAAGCTCTCTGCCCGCTCAAAGGCAGAGACAACAACTTACCAACGTACCATCCGCTTTTTCTACACCCATGAATCGGAGACTACCGTGAACCACCTGAGAAAGCTGCCTTTCAAGGCTTTAATCTTTGTCGCGACAATCGTTTGTGTTGTAAGCCCGCAATCAGCGTCAGCGGCTTCCAACATGCAACCGATCTTGCCCCTATCCTACGGGTCAGCTGCAACTGTTCCTTTGGTTGGACAAGGACTCGCTGAACCTCGTTTGAAAAGAGCGATGCCGGGGTCAGATTCTGAGGCTGGAGAGGTTGAAAGACAGATCTCCCGACTCGAACAAAGATTAACAACGGCAAAAGGAAGACAAAAATCAACCATTCTCAAAAACATCATGGAAGCTCACCTTAAGCTTGCCTATTTCTTTGAAAGCGAAGTCGCATCTGGAAGTGCCAATGGTTCCCGACAAAGCCTTAACAACGCGCGCACCAATGCAGCCCAATACGCCAAAGCTTACCGTCAAACCTTAAAGAAAAATTCAGCCAATTATGCACGTGCCGATTACCATTTCAACGTCAATCGCTTCCTCTTGGGACGCTACAAGTCTGCATCGATAAAAAATTTAAGGGCTCTTAGCAAAAACAAAAAACTATCAGCCTATCTAAAGAGACGAGCGAAGTTTATTTGCGACATTTGGGATGTCGAAAGAGGACAGCGTCATAAGGTCGCTTCGCTGCGGTCTGCAATCGCTTCACTGCCACTCGAAGCATCTATTGCTGCAAGACTATCGATCGCAAAATCTCTTGCTGGTCTTAATCGTTCAGGGAGACGCTCACGTAAAGTCAATAACGGCTACCGTTCTTATCTTTACGCGGCAAACCAAAAAGCAACGAGACTTAACACTACCCAAAGACGCCAAGTTTTATCTTTTTCGTTAGCAACTTGGTCAAATGCAGAAGGATCGAAAGCTCGTTGGACGAAACTACCGTTTAACTATGCTAACTACCGCTCCATGCCCGAATACAATGCCATTGTTGAGCGTCGTGCACTTGATGCTTGGTATCAAAGAAACCCTAGCTTAGCAATTAAACGCTATAAAAACCTCAGTAGCAAAATAACTGACACAAATTTAACACTGCGCATGGATGATCGTGTCTTAGCAATGTCGCAAGCTCTTTATGTCAAAACCGGTAATTTCTCTGGCTATGAAAAAGAGCTCAAAAGAATGCGCGCTAAACACCAAGGTCAAAGCCAAATGTTGGCAAACATCGATCGTCGCCACAAGCTTCTGGTTGATTCGGAATTGCGTAAGTCGTCAAATAGTCGTGTGAGCTCGAAGAAGAGACGTCAATCGATCGCCTTAGCCAATCGTTATCTTGCCGATCAAAATAACCCCGCAGAAACCGAGCGCATTAAAGTGAAAATTGCGGGTCTCTGGCTTCTCAATAAAGATCATAGCAACGCTGTCCGCGTTTATTTGGAGCTTGCTGAGATGAGCCAAGGCGGTCAAAAAGGAAAATACCTTGTGGCAGCGATTTCATCACAAAGCGTTCTGGCAAAATGGCCTCGCTCAGCCCCTTGGCGTGGTGCACCTAATGGTTCAAAAGCACAGAGAAGAAAGCTTCTTACGATTTACAAGCAACTTAGTGGCCAATATGGTAACAACGTTAATTGGTCTCTTCTTGCT
>CAZBDM010000299.1:0-5967 GCA_964490675.1 uncultured Oligoflexales bacterium | reverse complement strand
CCGCTGAGCAGGATTTGCGAGCTTGCGAGCAAATTCCGCGCAAGCGGTCAGTAAATAGTTTATCGAGATTTTCTTGGCCGACATAGAAGTCTTCGATCTCATCTCGGTCAAGATGAATGACATCACCGGAGGCGGCGAGATCTTCGATTTCATCATCAAGAGCCCCTTCACCAATGGGGAAGAGATCCTCAAGGGGATGGCGATAGGTTTCTTCGAGAGTTAAGGGTGTTTCAGAGGCCTGCGCTAAAACAGACGGAACAAAAACGCATGATAAAAGTACTGTGCGGAGTTTTAGTCTCATCCGAGTATCCTGTTCGAAATTAACGATTTGCCTAATATTATCATAACTTTAGCGATGTCAGAGATGCAATCGAAATACGTCAAAGTGGCGTGGTTGCAGGCTTATGTTAAGATTTTTGCAAGACGAAAATCGTCGTTTACAAGGCCACGCTGGAAGAGGTGATGAAAGACTGTGCCTATTAATTTGGCTTTAGTAGGGTGATGTTGTTTTGGTAGACATAGATCTTTTGACAATCTTCGCGTGTCGTGTCTACTTGATAGGTGTTGATTTGAGCCGGGCTAAGGAGGACTTGGTGGTAACCGTTTACTTTTTCTGTTGCATGGACTTTGATCCACTCTCCTTCTTTAAGAGGGGTTCCACAAAACTCTTTATCTAAAGAAATTGGTCTCAGATTAGCAGCATCTCGTTCGGTTGAGCGACTGACGTAAAAGTGCTGGCAAGCTTGGCCGGCAAACTCGCATGCAATGGGAATTTCTTTGTGCTCAGAATACTCATACCTTCTCCAGAGATCAGACGATGCCTTAATCGATGGGATCAGTGCAAGATGAGTACAGTTTTCGGTGGTGTCGCCAAATGTCTCTTTGTACCAGTTGTCTTTTAAATCTTCTGCTCTCATAATCTTCTCTGACAAACAGGTCTCGTTTAAAATATCAGGAATCGGTAACTTGAACGGCTCATTTCCTCTTTTATAAGGCTTACTGGGATGACTTTCCTGAAACGGATAAAAGTACTCTTTTGTCGGCTCCAGTCGAATTCCTCCCGATGCGAGTTCTTCGATCACTTCAAACTGCAGTTCAAAGTGAAGGTGCGGATGCACGCCTCTTCCACTGTTACCAGCAAGACCTATTAAACTACCGCTCTCGAGAATCTGTCCTCCTTTGATAGTGATACTTTCTGCCGTGACGTCTTCTGTCACTTCGTCTTGATCAGCGTCCATCACTGTTTCATTGGTAAAGGCTGGACGGGTGAAGTGAAAGTAGCTTTGACTAACAACAAGCATCTTCTTTCTAAGGTCTTTGTTTTTTTCTTCCATCGTATCGATGGCTTTGTTTCGATCTTTGAGGTCTTTGATGGTGTAAGTGAAAAAAGCGTTAATCGGTGAATCATAACCGAAAATTTTTCGTTGTCTTGGTGTTAAAATATAGTCGTCTGGTAGCATCGTAATCACATAAACGTGATGTCCAGCAGAGTTTGAGTACTTTCCTGTTTTTAAGACTTTACCACTATAAGCAAGAAAGACCGGTGAGCGATTGGTGTAGCGCTTTTGCACGATCGTGTCGGTTTCCGTAAACCGGGCTAATGTTGAAGTATGCGAGAGTCCGTAGCGGACTTGGTTATTTGAACTCTTAAAGAGATCGAGATCTTTTGGCCAGAGCTTTAAAAATAGATAGCCTAGTGGCTGGTAAAATCGTTCCGGAACGAGCTCTTGAGCATAGGAAAGGTCGATGCCTTGGTGTTTTGTCTTTCTTACAACTCCTGCTGCATTGGTTTTTCTAAAGTAAACATCATTAATGCGCGCACCTGGAAGAGGGTGTGCCCAAGAAGGTCTTACTTTGTCTTCGCAGCGTTCGTCTTGAAAGAGCCCTCCTAAGCAGGTCACTGGCATATCGTCAGTGAATAACTCATCAAACGAAACTGACTGGAAGTTTTCGGGGCTATGTTTAAGGAAACTCTCCGTAGCCACTGGCTTCTTGCAGCCCAGTGGACTGACAAGCAGAGCAATAGAAACGATGAGGAGAGTCCTCTCTAGAAGGTGCACGATCATCACGAGTCCCTTAAGTATCCATCTTAACTAAGTTTCTTATCGGAAAAAGCCCCTGAAATTATTATATAAAAATTCTATTGGCTAAAAAATCACTAATAAATTTAGCCTGTTAATAATGTAAACTTGTTTTATACATGCTTTTAAAATCAATAAAAATATGTTATATAGAGATGTCTATTTTATTGAGGTTGTTAAAATTGATTAAAATCCTTTTGAAGAAGTTTGATCTACAGGCGTTTATTCTGATGGTTTTTGCGGTACTAGCAATCCCCGTCCACGCAGAGACACAGGGGTGCGATATCGAAGTCTCGAATGTCGAGGACCTTCGTGCCCAGATTTCCGATGACAAGACTATTTGTCTTGCTGATGGTGATTACCGTTTCGAAGGCGATCATCCAACCCTGCGTATCGAAGGAAGAGATCACCTCACGATCAAGGGTGTTTCTAATGACCCGAAAAAGGTAAGGTTGATTTCAACCAATGAAGAACAACCAGTCGTTCTTGTTACGGACAGCACGGCGATTTTATTGTCCGACCTTACTTTGACACGTGAGCTAAACGGTAGTGTTCCGATCGCCAATGGATTCTCCCTTCAGGCTTCAGACACAAAGGAACTTTGGCTTACCAATACTATTTTAACGGTTTCCAGCTACGCGCTCGATCTAACCAACGTCGATCAACTAGAGGTCAAAGACACAGTGGTCGGCAAAGCCACTCTCGGTGTTGTTGCCCTTCGTGACACAACTTCTGCTATCTTTAGAAATGTGACTATGAACGATCTTGGAAGTTACCGCTTATTTTACTTTCGCGGGGATGAAGCTTCCTCTCTTGAACTTTATCAGTCGATGCTAGAAGAAACCGTCAAATGTGATGACTTTGCTTTTTTCGAAGGAGATGGTGACTATCGTCTTATCTTCGAAAATAGTACGATCTACCTCCCAATGGATTGCCGGTTGAGATTTGGTAGTGGTAACTTGCAGCTTGAAGACAGTACCTTACGCAACATCCTTATAAACTTTGAAAAATGATTTCATTTAACGGAATGGCGGCGAAAAACCTCTTGCTTCAGTTTGAGGAGTGCGGCAATGAATGAGGTAAGCTCTTAACTGAAAAGACTTCAACTACGGATTTGTCTTTATCCCAAAAGCACTTGGATCGTTTGCGATTTATTTTTATTGCGATAGCATTTGCCAAATCTAGCTCATCAAAGACAGAGACAATAATGGAAGATGAATCAGCTGTCTCGATATCTTCTTTGCAGGCTTTACACCAAGAAGCAAAGAAAATCACATGGTTGATTTCTTTATGGGCTTTAAGCCATTGGTTCAGCGCTTGACCCGTTGCAGGCTGACAGTGAGCTGCAGCTTTTGTGGAAAATGGTAATAAGCAAAAAAGTAGTAGGAGAATCTTTTTCATAAACTATAAATATACGCTGCTGTGACGATGTTATTTCTTGTGGTGTTCTTATTCTGAAAGACTCGACCAGCGTCAACGAGAGTAATGCGACCTTCGTGAGTTGCCTCTGGACGATAGCTCAAAGTGTAAAACAGATTGTGTTGGATCTTTTCACTGTCAGCAATAACTTCACCATCCTCTCTTCTTTCTTGACTCTGTGATCTTACAAAACCTGTGACAAAGCGAGCTTTCTTATAGAAGATTCCGACGGTGGCGTTCGTTTGTAGGGTGTTACCAGGCTTCATTTCGATCTCGTTATAAGTTCGCGCAAAAGGGTAAAGATAGTTGATGCCTATGCCGTAATTAAAAAGCGCCATACCAGACCAAATATCAAGCCCCAAACGCATGGTTGAGTGACCGGTTCCGAAAGCATCCAAATACTCCCTTTGGTCCTCTGCATTTTGTACTGACTTTGCATAGCTAGGAGTGAAGCCAGCTAAAATCTGCACTTGCGGGATGATAGGATCTAAGAAGTTTTGTCTCACTGCAGTATAACGAAAGGCTAGAGCTGGGTCGCCGACCCCTGTTTCAGAAGAGGTTTTTCCATAGTTGGTTACCTGCGGAACCGAAATCGCAAAAAAACTCTTTGAACTGATTCGTTGTCCTACAGATAGAAGAAGTTTCTCTTGTTGCCTAATTCCTGTTACGCGCAGGTAATCTCCTGAAGGAGAAATATTTTGTTGAAAGTCAGTTCTAGTCGCACCCAAGTATAGTCTTGTATTGTCGGATGGGTACAAGATGAGGGGGTCATCACCGCCTGAACCGCAAGAAGAACAAGCAAGTCCATTCTCGTGGATTATCATCGAGAACATCATGCTTAATATAAAAGAGAATTTATAGCGCATTTATTTAACCTCTGGAAGGCTTAAACTGATCTTGTCTTCACTACCGTCTACTTCTGCGGTGATGTTAACGACCCATCCGCCTGGTTTTCCACCCATGTTAAAGTAGATTCCAGATACCTTAATGACGTTTGTTGTTGAATCCACTTGATGATAACTTTGGGTTGATTCATCAGTGCCATGTCCCATTTTGGGCATGCGCGGATGAAACTCTTTTATGACGACTTTATTCGGAATAGCACCTTGCTCTTTTAAAAAAGTAAGTGCCACTTCTTGCTCACCAGCATCGCAACAAATGAGGGGAAGCTTCCAATCTGCTTTGATATGAAACACACCTGCTTGCGATGGTAGGTATTGACTTAAATCAGGCCCGTTTGTGGGGTTTTCGTCTTTTTTGGGTGTGTCAACCGAAATGTCTGGTGCATCTAATTCCCCAGGTTGCTTTTCTTCACTTTCTCCAGATGGGGCTGCCTCTTCGGAATTTGGAGTGGGCGATTTTTTGTTTTCGTCCTCCCCACAAGAAAACGTTAGGAGAACGATCAAGCCTAAAGTAAAAAATCTCAATTTCACTATCCTCGTCTTTCTACTTTGTGAGGAATATTGATTCTATCTATTTTCCCTGTGACGCCGTCGACGCTTGCTTCAAGCTTATGAATAAACCATTTGTTGATTTGCCGCGAGCCCATGGAGAGATTGACAGTGTCCATGCTTAAGGTGAAAGGATCACTGTTCTCTGTTTTCTGTGAGGCAACAGGATCAGGCATACAAGTGTTGTTTGTGTGAACCATATTTCCCATGTCCATTGCGATTTCAAAATTTGTCACTTCGGCATTGGCGACTTTGTCGCCGTCGTTGCTGTAGAACTCAAGGGAGACTTTGTTGACAGGGTCTATGGCAATAAGTGAATTGAGCTCTTCGTAGTAAGGTGTCCAAGTCACCTTAACTTTAAAAGCTTGCGCACCGTCTTTAGTTGTAGCTTGAAACCTCCCTCGCTCGTCAGCAACAGCCGCTTCTTCAGCATACTCGCTGAGATGTTTGATACAATCGTCGCTTGCAAATGAAGAGTTGGATAGTTGATAATTTTGCTCGGATATTGATCCGCATGATGCAAGAGAAACCAAAAAACAAAGAGAAACAGTCGCTTTTAAAAATGCCATAAGTACTCCAAAAGCAGGAACATCGTGAAAAAGATCAGGTCTTTTAGTAATTGAAAAAGGTTCTCTTGTCGAGAGACTTTTGGTTCTCTCTGTTACAAGTCTCGAAAACTTCGGCAGGATGCTTAACGCCTCCTAATTTGTCAATTCGTTACATCTAATGTTAGTTCCCCAACTAAGTATACTAACTAAAATTGAAAGGCCTTAAGCTACTGAAATTAAAAAATATTATAGTGGCTTTTAGATTTTTTTTTGATCCGAGGCCGCAGGAATTACTAAAGCAAAAGGACGGAAGTGAAGTCATTATTCAAAATTATTACTATATTACTCATCAACGCATGTGGTCCCTCTGAAAATGTCATTTTTGACTTAAGAGAGAATGACACCACAGCTACGACCTTCGTGACGTATATTCACTCCCAATGCCTTAAGCTGATTGATGAGGGAATG
>CAZBDM010000298.1:5694-5975 GCA_964490675.1 uncultured Oligoflexales bacterium | reverse complement strand
GATGATTGATTTTATTTACAAACTGAATAGTTTTTTGCCCCATTGGCCAGTAGGCGAAGAAAAGACGCTTAAAGAAGAAGCAGATGCAACAGAAACCTCTGTTCCTCATTTACTTCAGTGTCTGTGTGAAGGACTCGGCAAGGAAGTTGATGTTTCTGGAACCATCACTCCTGATGATGCCAAAAGCGCGGTTAGTCTTCTTCAGAAGAAGTTTAGACCTCAGATTGAGGCCCGCGAGAGACTTTTGGCGAAACGCCGAGAAAAGGCTGTTATCCGCTACG
>CAZBDM010000298.1:4002-5684 GCA_964490675.1 uncultured Oligoflexales bacterium | reverse complement strand
ATTATGGACAAAATCCGTATCCAGCAAATGAACAGCGACTACCACAAGGCTTTCAGAACCCTGACTTACTTTGTCGGTGAGTTCGAAAGAGACCTTCCAGATGACGTTATTGTAACCACTTGCAGCGATGCCATTCGTTTTGGCATTAAAGCAAAAGAAAATATTCAAGAGCTCGGACGCTGGCTCCAAAAAGCGGTCGCGACATCAATGAAGGTACAAGGTCGAAATAGTGTTGAAGAAGCACTTGACCTTTTGGATGCATACGGAGAGCATTTCCTTAACGAGGGTTCTGGCAAGGGAAGCTTGATCGTAGGAAACATACTAGCTGCTCTTGAGGAACCTGCCGCGAGATTTGAGTTGTGGGAACAGTACAAGGCCCTTGTCGGTCAACTGTACCCGCTAAGTACCAAAGACTGATGCAGCAATGCAGTTTAAAAGGCCAAAAGACTAGTGACTAAAGCAAAAAAGACTTCCCTCAAGAAAAAAAAGGTTTCTAAAAAGAAAACAACAGCCAAGAAGACAACTAAGAAAAAGTCGATAAAAAAGGCAGCTCCCAAAAAACTCCCCAAACCACTGTCCGTCAGCAAGGTCTACAAACCTTGCTCGACCAGTGATTTGAAGTTTAAGACCACCCGGCAAATCAAAGCTTCTCACGATATCATCTCTCAGAAACGAGCTGTGAGAGCCATAGACATGGGACTTGGTATCAGGAAGCCTGGATACAATATTTACGTGGCAGGTATGGGTGGAACCGGCAAGACGAGCGTCATCAGAACCTTCCTTGAAAAATGGTCGGAAAAATCAAAAACCCCCAGCGACTGGATCTACGTCTACAACTTCAACACCAGCGACGCACCACGCTACATAGAGTTAGAGCCAGGAACAGCGGTGGAGTTTGCAAAGAAGATTGACCAATGCATCAAAGCACTCAAAGAAGAAATTCCAAACGCACTGCAGAGCGAAGACTATGAAAATGCTGTAAATGCCTATATATCGCAAAACTCAGACATCAAAGCACGGATGTTTAGCGAACTTGAAAAACTTGCCAAAAGCATGGACTTTCAAGTCAAATCGACTCGCCTTGGCATTGAAACGATTCCTATCGTTGATGGCCGCGCTTTGACCGAAAAAGAATACGGTAAACTTTCAGATGCAGAACGATTAAAAATCGAAGAGACACGCGCCAAGCTGGAGCCCGAAGTACTCGACTTTGCTCGCAAAGTAAGAGCTATCGAAGTCAAAACTCGCGAATATGTCGAAAAGCTTCAAAAAGAAATCGGTAAGCAAGTCATCATGGGCATCATGGACCCTTTGATTGAAGAATATAGCACTAACGAAGATATAAAGGATCATCTTGATCAAGTGAAGGAACACGTCCTCGATCACCTGCTTGATTTTGCATCGGAGACAGAAGAAATTCACGGTGAAGACGAAGTTATTGTCGGGACACAACTCGATACCCAAAGAGATCGCTTTAGGAAATACCGCGTCAATGTCTTTGTTGATAACCGCAAACAAAAAGGTGCTCCGGTCATCATTGAAACAAATCCGACTTACTATAACCTCTTCGGCAAAATCGAAAAGAATGTCGAACACGGCATGTACTTAACCGACTTCACTATGATTCACGCTGGCTCCATTCATCGGGCCAACGGCGGTTACCTCGTTCTTGATGCCGGTGA
>CAZBDM010000298.1:1521-3992 GCA_964490675.1 uncultured Oligoflexales bacterium | reverse complement strand
AAAGAGGATCCTCAAAAACCGCAAAGGCTTCATTGAGGACATGGGAGAACAATTCTCACTTCTGCCAACCTCTGGACTGCGCCCTGAGCCTATTCCTCTCGACATTAAAGTGATCTTAATTGGCAATGATGAGATTTATCATATCCTTTACGATATGGACGAAGAGTTTCCAAAGATTTTTAAGATTAAAGCTGACTTTGATTACAAGATGTTAAGAAATCGTTCTAATATCAACGCTTATGTTTCTTTTATTGCCACAAGAAGTCATGTTGAAGAGCTTCTTCACTTTGATAGGTCTGGTGTCGCTGCCATTATTGAATATGGTTCTCGACTTGTAGAAGATCAAAGACATCTCACCACCCAGTTTGGTGCCATCAAAGACTTAACCATTGAGTCTGATTTTATCGCTAGAGAAAATGGCAGCCGGGTGATTAAACGAGAACATGTCGAAAGCGCTTTGAGTCAAAAGTTCCACCGCGTCAACCTTTACGAAGAACACTTGATGGACATGGTCCATAACGAAGACATTATGATCTCCGTCGATGGCCGCAGGGTTGGTCAGGTCAACGGACTAGCAGTTTACGATATGGGTGATTATTCTTTTGGTCGGATCAACCGAA
Organism: uncultured Oligoflexales bacterium; assembly: GCA_964490675.1. Classification (GTDB taxonomy): domain Bacteria; phylum Bdellovibrionota_B; class Oligoflexia; order Oligoflexales; family JAWKNZ01; genus CAZBDM01. Next base: position 3,372 of record CAZBDM010000298.1, on the reverse strand, counting down.
TTACCTGTACGACTTCGGTAACCGACGACGGTATTTTCAATATTGATCGCGCCTCAAAGTTATCGGGAAACATACATGATAAAGGTGTGTACATTCTTTCTGGGTTTTTAAATGCTCTGCTTTCTAGAGAGCAATCGCTCGGTTTCTCGGCGAGCATCTGTTTTGAACAATCTTATGGAATCATCGACGGTGATAGTGCAACGGTAACAGAATTAGTAGCGATTGTTAGTGCATTAGCTAATATTCCCATCGACCAAAGCTTTGCAATGACAGGCAGTCTCAACCAGTTTGGCGATATTCAACCCGTTGGCGGGATAAATGAAAAAGTCGAAGGTTTCTACAAGACATGTAAGATCCTCGGTAGAGGCAAGAACTATAGTGTCATTATCCCGCACCAGAATGTTCAAAACCTAATGCTATCAAAAGAGGTCAAGGACGCCATCGCCAGTGGTGAGTTAAGCATCTACGCAATCAAGCATGTCAGAGAAGCATTTGAACTCGTAACTAGTCACAGTTTTGGAATCGATAAGATTACCGACAGATCGTTTGCCTCCGGCTCCGCTTTAGATATCATTCACAAGAAGCTGCGCATGATTTATGAGTCGGAAAAAGACCATCACCATGACGATCATCACCATCATCATCATCGCAAAGATGCCCCGAATCAAGCGGTCGCAAAGAGCCTAAAGAGCAGAAGAAAACGATGATTTTTGACAAATCACTTTGGATCAAGCGCCACTCTCTAAAGAGGGCGCTGCATTCCTTCTTCAACCAACAAGAATATATAGAGGTCGACACTCCTATCTTGGTAAAAACTCCAGCAATGGAAGTGCATTTGGATTTCTTTGAGAGTGAGTGGATCGATCATCAAAAAAAGTCTCACCCGTTTCGGCTAAGAACAAGTCCCGAACTACACATGAAGCAGGTACTTGCCAGTGGTGTCGAACGTATTTATCAAATCGCTGCTAGTTTCAGAAACTATGGTGAGATCAGCCCTTGGCATCACCCTGAATTTACCATGCTTGAGTACTATCACTCGGGAATAAGTTACCAAGAGTTTATAGATTTCTTTCATCAGATGTTTGTCTTTTGTTGGCAGGAATTGCATAACAAAGGACTAGTAAGACCCTGTGCCTTACCTAGTTCCCCTCAAATGATTACGGTTAAAGAAGCCTTTAAAAGATTTGCTGATATCGATTTAATTGATTGTGACAAAGACTTAGCCGAAAAAGCGAAAGCAGCAGGAAATCATTCAGTGAATAGCAGCGATGATTTTGAAACAGCTTTTTTCAAAGTATTAATCGATCAAATAGAGCCAAAACTTGCGGATCTCCATTACGTAGCACTTGTCGATTATCCCGCATCTCAAGCAGCATTGTCTAAAGTCGTGGGCGATGTTGCAAAGAGATTTGAAATCTATTACGACGGCATTGAACTCTGCAATGGCTTTCATGAACTTTTAGACAGCGATGAAAACAAGGCACGCTATAAGGAAATCAACAAACAAAGAAATCGTTTAAAGAAACAGCTTCTTGAAAAAGACGAAGACTTCTTTGCAGCTCTCGAGTCAGGTATAAAAGACTGCTGCGGCAACGCAGTAGGTTTTGATCGTCTTTTGGCTGTCATCACGGGTCAAAAAGACCTCACTAAGATCATTCCTTTTCGTCAGGTCTATCGAGAAAATCCTTAAACTCTACCTTACTCGATTGAGACAGACGGCTCTTAAACCCTTGGTCAATGGCTTCTTTTAACTGATCCCTTCTAATTTCAACTGTCAGAATAAGCTTAACTCTATGACGACCAGCATTGTTCTGCTTAAAGAGCGGACCAATAATTGGAACCCCCGAAAAG
>CAZBDM010000298.1:0-1511 GCA_964490675.1 uncultured Oligoflexales bacterium | reverse complement strand
AGGCTGACTCTTGTGAAAAAGATGAGAGTCAATCGTCATAGCACTCACCAAAAAAGGCTGCGAAAAGGGCACTTCTACTGTTCCCTTGGAGTGATTTGTGACAAAGGAAGGTTTTGCTGCTAATTTTGGATTTTTGAGTTGAAAGCTAAAATCAACAAGGGCTGACTGACGAGATGCTTTATTAACGATAAGGCTTAACTCAAATCCATGCGTTAAAAGTCCAACTTTAGGAGGTGAGTCACTGCTTAAGCTTTCTATCTGATATGCTTGCTCTCCCCCACTTGAAATGGTCAGTTTTCGGCCATTTTTCATCCTTAAAAACGGGCTCGCTACGACCTCAATGACACTAGACTGTAATAAACTTTCAAGTTTTGAAGTCAGAGAAATATGTGCGTCTCTTATGAGACCTTCAATTTGCCCCTTTAGTTGTGACCTTAATCCTTGGTCTTTCTGTTTATTCAGATCGATCAGATAAACCTTGGCCATGACTCTAAACTGCTGTTTCTGCTCTTCAAAACAAATCATCTGAAACAGCTGATGTTTAACGAGACCTTGACTGAGAAAATCGAATTCTTTCTGCCAAGACTTGACGGGCTTATGGGCGCAATCGACGAATATTCTAAGATAGTAGTGATCACCATAGGCTTTCACCAACTCAGAAGAATAAGATGAAAGCATGGTTCTCTGCAGTGTCTTTAGTATTGGCATGCCTAATCTCAATTGATCGAGACAATGCGATCTATGACAATAAGACTTAGCGGCTAAAAACCATTCCAAATCATTTGTCTGTCCATAGACATATTCATCCTCGAAACAAGATATACCATCTCTTTGACAAATCCAGTCAGGCAAATAGGTTTTCTTGATAGACTTTTTCTTTCTCTCAACATTGATTAGTAAACGAAACGGTGAAATTTCAGACTCTCCACCTTGTAGAATAACAAAACCTCTTTTTAGGCCCGTTAACTTCCAACGTCGTCCTTCCAAATGGAGTAAATCGACAATGCCACGTCTTGACAAGACAACATCTTCAATAGGAATATCGATCTCTTGAGTCTGACCGACAAATAAAGAGATGCGTTGTTCATTTTGTGCCATACAAAGTAAAGATGTAGACACTAGAATGGCAGTGAAAATGGCTCTAACGGTAAGAGACACGTGCTTTCTTCCTACATAGGCTGAGATTTTTATGGAATGTCGTCTTTGATAGAACAACTTTATTGGTTCTTTCCGTCTGCCACTGTCTAAGAAAGTTGTGATATTGATTTTTTTTAATGCCCACTACTGGCAAAGGCTTTTTTTTCAGTAGCCGTATGGAAAACTTGTCCTGAAAACACTTCAATCGTTTTGTCTTTTCGTCTTGAATGATGATACTTAATGAGTCATCAACAGCAAGATGAGGCCATACTTCCGCAGCAAATCGGTTCTTTTTTAGCTTTATAGCAATCATTGACATCGGCAAATCAAACCTTCCCTCCCCTGTCGAAAAGGATAGATTAGAAAGAACCACA
>CAZBDM010000297.1:230-5987 GCA_964490675.1 uncultured Oligoflexales bacterium | reverse complement strand
TCAGCTAGGGGACTTACCCACCCCGGAATCCACCCATAGATACTGCTGACGAGGCTAAAATTTTAATAATCGGATTGATCAATGTCTTATTCGCATCTTCTTTTCAAGGCTGCGGCGATTTGGGCGAAAGTTCTGAGGACCGCTTTCTTGATGATATCAAAGGCGACTGGGTGAGAAGTGAGTGTCTTTTAAAAACAGATGAAGCTGGAAATGACAGCTATTTTACTTCAGAAATTAGCTTTTCAGCGACAAGCTGGAGTTATTTAGAGACTCTCTACTTTGACTCCACTTGTGATAGCGGAAAAGAAACTTTTGTTTTTCTTTCTGAAGGAAGCTTTAAAGTTACGACTCCAGTGGAAGATACAATCAGCGCAAGAAATGTTACTTTCACTTACGATGAATTTTCGGTACGCGTCAAGCTTCAATCTGAAGTCTCACGATTGAACGAGGAAAACTATTGCGATGTGACCTGGCTTCTTGATGAGAAAATAGATCTGCGCGGAAAAAGCTGTCAATCAAGTAGTGTGACAATTAATTATCCCGATGAAGGTAAGAGCGTTTTAGATATCGTTGATCGCCGCAAAGATAAGCTGTGGTTGGGCGTAAAAAAGCAAAGGTATGATGAAGATCGTCCTCTGCTTTTTGAAGAAGATGCTTATACAAAGCAATAATCTTTTCAATCTCTGCTCATAAAAATCTGCAAGATATACCAGAACATCATAGCAATCGATGCAAAAAGGCTCAAAGAAGCTGCAACGTGCGCGTCTTCAGGATAGTGATGAATGATATTGCTTGTTTCATAAAGAACAGATGCTCCAGCTAGAGCAACCATCGCGTAAGCAAAAAAGATTCCTAGTGAGAACCCGAAAAGTACCCCTGAAACAATCAAAGCCAAGGCAAGAATACCGCCAAACATTAGGACTTTGCCCATCCAAGAAAAGTCTGCTTTGGTAGCAAAGGCGATAAAAGTCAAACCAACGAATCCTAAAAGAGTAGCAGAAGCGGCATTTTCGATAACTCCGCCGCCGGCTTTGTTTTGTGCAATAAAAAGGATCGGTACGAAAATTAAAGCCTGAAGGATCGTGTAGCCTATAAGACCGCTGTATTGCGCTGCTTTACTTCTCGTGCTCATGGCAAAACTGCGTGCTAGCCAGCCTAGAACGATAAATGCTCCGAGGATAAGGAGCCAACTTGTGCCGAAAACAAATTGGGCGATCACAGCAGCAAGGCCGCTTTGAAAGAGGAAGACTTCCATAGCAACAAAGCATGCGATGGCTAAAATAAGGTGTAAATAGGTCTTACGAATAAAGCTGCTGCGGGCTTCTTCTTTAAGCGCAGCAACAGGTAGAGTGTATTGATGGTTGCTATACATGGTAGGGGTCCTCTGATCTATTAGCGATGAACTTTATAACCGCAAAACCTTGCAGTTAGTGGTAAGGTTAGCAAGATCGGGACCACCTTGAGTAGCCTAAAATAATAGGAAAAATCAGGCCTTACTTGTTTAATTTTTTTACAGTTGCTGTTGCCTTTTGAGGCAGGGTTTGGCTATAGATAGCTGTTGTAATCATCATGACTGTCATTAACGAAACAGCTAATACGATAAACGATTTGATAATCATGTCTGACCTCTCATGTTGTCCTTGTCATTCTCCCCAACCGTTCTATAGCAATCACCGTACCAATCAAATTATCCTGTAAAAGCAATGCCTTAATGGGATGGGCCGGTATACTTTTGTTACTACCTAGTTCTTTGAGGTTAATTTTTAGGGTCTCAGAGAAGGTTTTTTACTCTTCAACTTTCGGGAAATACTCTCTCTGCTCACCAATTTCATGTCCCGCTGAAATGGGCTGGGCGAGTTCGTCGAGGCTATATACTGTTTCAGGAAGGTTGAGCGATTGTCTAACCCGATCGATGGTTTCAGGTGCGAATGGACTCAACATGATAATGAGATTTTTAAGAATAAAAAACGACGAAAAAAGCGCATCTTTTCTTTGCTTTTCATCATGACGATCATCGTGGGGTTTGAATTGGTTAAACAAGCCATTGATGATACGGGCGTAGTTTTCGACGGCGAAAAGCGCTTTACTATAGTCGGCTTTTTCCATCATTTTAACGTAGTGCTGGATGATTTTTCTGGTTTCTTTCTCAGTTTTACCAATCAGTTCTCCTTGTGGAACCTTGCCGTTGAATTTAGATTTACATGCAGAAATTGGTTTTTCAAAAGCAGCATTAAGGGGACCAGCGAGAAACTTATTACGTTCTTTAAAGCTATCAAAATCAAAGTTTGAGTTTTTTTCAGACAAGGTTAATACGGCGAGAAAGTATCTCACTTGGTCGGCTGAATAACCCATATCGTCGATCAGCTGATCTGCCGTGTAGAAGTTTCCTTTCGACTTACTCATCTTTTGTCCATCGATTTGCAAGTGGAAATTACTGAATACGTCGGTCAGTTGTAATTCACCTTTGATGGGTTGACGCATAGGATCTTCCTGAGTGCCAAACCACATAGCTCCTTGCATAAGAACGTAGAAAAAGACATTGTCCTGTCCGAGAAATTGAAAAATCTTCGCCTGTGGGTCGGTCCAAAACTCTTTGTATAGATCGGGGTCTTGGCCCTTTTCTTTGAGAGCTGTTTGTGTGAAACAAACAGGAGCGATCAGTGACTCGGGCCAAACGTATAAGGTTTTTCCTTCCATGCCCTCGACCATGTCTGTCGGTACAGGAACGCCCCACTTGACATCTCTCGTGATAGATCGATGTGCCCAGCCATCATCGAGTTCACTTTCGATGCCTTGGCCTTTTAATTGCGCTCGTCCTTTGTCAAGCTCATCAAGACTTTCAAACTGAACGACCATACGTTTACCAGGTGCATATCTAAACTTGTGCTTCGGGAGTTGATCTTTAAACGCTTTGTAGGTTTCTTCGTGCTCCCTTGCAAAGATGATGGAAGGATGCACGTTATTCATCACTTCAAGAAGAATTCCTTTGCGCCAAGAGCGTTGTTTACCATTAAGCCATTCTCGCAGCTGGTCGATGACTTTCCACATATTGAGGTAGAGATGTTCTGTTTCTTTTAGTACAGGTGTTGCTTCGCTAACGGTACTTTTGGGATCGATCAGTTCTCGAGACTCAAATTGCGAACCACATGCATCACATTCTTCACTATAACTGTTGGGGTTCTGGCACTTCGGGCAGGTTCCGAAAACGTAACGGTCAGGCAAGAACATGTTGTGTTCAGGATCGTACCATTGCTCGCTTGTACGTTTTTCCAACATGGCATTTTGATAAAGCTTGCGCAGAAAGTCTTGGCAATAATCTTTATGCAGTTGAAAGTGCCCGGGGCGTGAAGTGCCACTGTAAGTGTCTAATCCAATTGAGTATTTTTTCATCGTTCGCGACTGTTGACGGTGAATATCGTCGATAAACGCACGGATCGATTGGCCTGCTTTACTGGCTGCAATTTCTGAGGTGGTTCCATGGTCATCGGTTCCACAAACGTAGAGAACATTTTCATCGCCGATAAGAAGTCTAAGCCATCTTGAATAAATATCCGCTGGAACGTGAGCACCTGCAAGGTGGCCGATATGAAGAGGCCCGTTGGCGTAAGGCATGCCTGCTGTGACTGTTGCCTTTGAAGGTCGATTAATTCGGCTAAGGATTTTAGATACTTCTTCCTGGAGGCTCGCTAGGCTCATGTGTCTCTCTTAAGTCCTGTGAATAAAGGTGTCCAATGCAATAGGGCCTCTATTAAACCAGATTCTCCTCAAGCTCAAAACAATTATATTGGTGGAACGACTATGGGATTTCGGACTTGCTGACTTCGTCAAAAATTCCTCGCACATCAAAGCTCTCTTTAAGAGGTTCCAGAGACCTGTACATGGTGATGAGGTTTATCCCGAGAAACATAAAATCACTCGATAGAGTAATCTTATGTTTGCGCAAGTAAAGAAAGAGATTGTGAAAAGATTCTCGAAAATGAGCCAGCTGAAAGCTGACCTCTCTTTGATCGCCAGATCCCCAATGAGAGAAGAGGAGCTCACTGACTTCTTTTTCCATCTCTTCACTAGAACTGTCTCTAAGGAGCCCAACTCTAACGAGCCCCTCTTTCATAAGCTTCTGGTCGCCACCATAATACCCGCTATATAATTGCCAAAGGCCTTGACGAAATCCATCTTTAAACTTGTGAATAGGTCCCTCTGGGTTCCATAGGATGTGATTGCCGTTGTTTTGAAATTGCTTTTTCTTCAGATCAAGGAAAAGACCTTCTTCCATTTGGAGCTGGCGAAAATAGAGGAAGAGAATTGCTTCGCCAATCGCTTTGTTGTCGTTTGGGGATGGTTCTTTGGTCTCGCTTCTTTGTTCTACTAATTTTATATAATTTGGCAGATAATTCAGTAAGTGACTACGCAGTCCGCTTTGTGGATTTCTCTTTAAATAGTCACTAGCGGCTTTTCGCAAAGGGACAAGCATTGGCTTCCAATCAATGACTTTAAAAGCGACCGGTGAGATATATTGAAAGAGTTCTCTGAACTCTCCTTTAAAGAACCTTTGCAGCATTTCTCTGTGGAACCTTTTTTGCTTTGTTAAGGAGGTGACGACCAAATCGATTCATTACAATCTTATGAATAACAGCTTGAGTGATACGATATATCCACCAGGGAAGAGCAGGGCGAAACTTCTGAATACTAGCAAAAACAAAACGATCATCGGGACTCAAGCGAAATTCAAAGACACCCTTCGAATCTTTCGAAACGAGAAGACCGCTTTCAATAGAGAAACAGAAGCGATCACGTTTCTGTTCTTGCTGCGGGACAAGTACAAGAAGAGGAAGATCGAGTAAGAAAAACTTGAATTTGCATATTCCCGCATCAGTTTCTACTTTTATGATCGAGCGAAAAAACCTCGGAAGCCATCTTAGATACTCCACAGCAACCGCGTGAGCATCAAAATAACTGGGTAACACCATTCTCTGAACCGATTTGACCTCTGAGGCTTGACGTATTGATGTCGATAATCTGGGCCGTGGTAAATTTGACGTTGCTTGAAATGATTCTTCAATCGCTTCGGCAAGCCCAGTGAGTTTGATTCCCCAGGCTTCAGGCAAACTGTATTTGGGATTAACCAGCATCGGAAAGTGAATACTACTGATGAGGGGGGAAACAAGTTGAAGGGGGGAGCCGGTGACTAACCAGATCCAGATTTTACTCAGATGAGGAGTGACATAGGGAATATCAATTAACAGAGGTGTTTTGTTCATTGCTTTTGCCGTGAGCTCAATCACCGTTCTGTAGTTTACAACCTCTGGAATACCAACATCATAAACGCAATCTTTTTGCTCATGTTGTGCGATAGCTTTGATGACTATTTTAGCGAGATCTTTGACGTAGACAGGTTGCGACTGCGTCTTTATCCAGGCCGGTAGAAGCATCATCGGTAGCTTCTCGACAAGATTCGTGATGATTCTAAAAGATGATCCTTCGGGACCTATGACAATACCGCATCTAATACTAGTCAAATGACATCCTCTTGCCTTAAGGGTCGTTTCTACCTCAAGACGGCTCTCTAGGTGCGGTGAAATTTTTGAACTTTCCGGGATCATACCGCTGACGTAAATGATCTTTTTTAAATTATTTTTAAAGGCCGCTCTGGCGAAGTTGTCGGATAAGAGAAAATCAAAGTCGGCGAAGTCCCCTTGGTAAAGTCTTGCTGCTGGTGCCATTGAGTGAATCAGATAAATGGCTAAATCACACTCTCTT
>CAZBDM010000297.1:0-220 GCA_964490675.1 uncultured Oligoflexales bacterium | reverse complement strand
ACAGACTCAAGAGAAAAGAGATCGGTGACGATTGTGAAGATACGAGGCTCGTCGTATTCTCTGTTCTTTCTTGAAAGAACGACGATGTCATGATCAGTCGAATCAAGCAGTTCTTGAACGATAAACTTACCGACAAATCCTGTGGCGCCAGCGATAGCAATTTTCATGGGGCTCTTTCGTTTTATGGCGTTATCTTAGAAAGCCTGACGAACATTGGGAC
>CAZBDM010000296.1:5772-6004 GCA_964490675.1 uncultured Oligoflexales bacterium | reverse complement strand
GCCACTGAGGCGGCGTAAAAGGCCTCCATTTCAACACCGGTGGTCGAACGCGTCAAAGTCTTTGCTTCGATCGCGAAGATCTGTTCTTCAGCGACAAACGCGATGTCGATATCGACTTTTGCAAGCGGGATTTGGTGACAAAGAGGAATGACGTAAGCTGTTTTTTTAGCAGCCTGAATCCCGGCAATGCGGGCAGTCGTTGTAATTTCCCTTAGCGAGGCTTCGTCTAGAC